>DATMYJ010000290.1:0-7181 GCA_035561015.1 Desulfitobacteriaceae bacterium
ATGTAATGTTTCCAGTTAGCACAAATTTTCCATCAGTAAATTCGAAATTATCCATTTTCCCCACCTCCAAAACCGCCTGTAAGACGTTGAAAAATTGATCTACTTTTGTCTCTTATCAAATATATATCCCTGCTTTTTGCAGCCTTCACAATTCAAAATCTTGGCTACAAGGTCAATGTCTGTTCGGCAGGAATCGTAATCAAAACCGATTTCCCAGTGTCCATCTTCCCACTTAGCCAAATATGCCAAGTTTCGAAACCGATCTATTAAGATCGCGAATCTTTCACCCGTAGCATTCATAGTGATTTCATCGAAAATTATCATTTCTTTCGACTCCTTTAAATTCATGTTTACAAATAATAAAGAATTTATCGACTTATCGGGCATGTCCGGCCTTTGCTGCTTGTTCTGCCTTATCCTTCTGAATCTGGTTGCTTCCCAGCTTTTATTTTAGCCGTTAATTCAACCGGATTAGTATGTAAATATATTGCCGTCGTAGTTGCTGAAGCGTGGCCTAAAAGCTCTTTCAGCTGCATTATGTTGCAGTTGTCATTTAATAATTCTGTTGCAAACGTGTGCCGCAAAGAGTGAGGATTAACGTGTTCAATCTCTGCTTTCTTGCTGTATCTTTCCAGCATACTGTTCAAATATCGTCTTTGCAGCTGGCTTCCTTCCAAAGTACAGAAGAAGTATTTACTTTTCGGCCTGACATTCTTCCAGGCTGTCAGAGTGTCTAATATCCATGTTTCCAAAGGAACAAATCTTTCTTTATCTTCTTTGCCAATAACTCTGATTCGTTCACCTTTCCAGTCAATCTGATTAAGCAGCAAATCGGTTATTTCACTGACTCTTAGTCCTGCTCTCCACATTAAAAGAATTATGCAATAGTTTCGCGATCCTGTCGGACACTTCCGATTCGGCTGTTTCAACAACTTCTTAATATCATCGGTCTGAACTGTCTTCGGCAAGCGTTTTCTCATTCTTTTCACCTCTAATACACAAGCTGTAATATTATGTGTACTCTAGTTATATTATACAGCATATCAGAACTATAATATACATTTTGTGTACTCTATTTATATTTCTTGTGCCGTTTAAGTTCCGCAGAAATCCAACAAATGTCTGTCCTGATGCTGCTGCTATTGTCCAGCTGCAATCACCAGAAGGAGTAAATTTTAAAAAACGCAATAAAAAAACGCCGCAAACCCTTGCGACGCCTGGATTTCTTATGGAGCGGAAGACGGGATTCGAACCCGCGACCCTCGGCTTGGGAAGCCAATGCTCTACCACTGAGCCACTTCCGCACGTTCCTGTAAACCTAATTATAGCCACTACAATGCTTGCAGTCAAATAGTAAGAGCCAGTCAAAAACATAGTAAAACAACAAATCAGGAGAACTCTGAACAATTCCCCTGATTTTACTTCTGCCCGATCAGCACTGTAATGCTATAAGCGATGATTATGCAATAAAATTTTCCCAGCCAATCAGAAAATTTCTCCCCGGACAATAGTCTGTTCCCGTCCTGGTCCCACTGCTACTATCGTAGCCCGCACACCTGATAATTCCTCCAGGCGGCGGATATAATTCTGAGCATTTTGCGGCAAATCTTCAAACTTCTTAATTTGAGTAAGGTCTTCCTGCCAGCCGGGCATTTCTTCATAGATAGGCTCACATTGGGTGAATATTTTTTGACTCTGGGGAAATTCATCGATTCTTTGGCCTTGGGCATTGTAGCCCACACAGATCTTCAGAGTCTCCAGACCGGTCAAGACATCCAGCTTAGTGACAGCAAAATCGGAAATACCATTGACCCTGACAGCGTAACGGGCAATCACAGCATCAAACCAACCACAGCGCCGTGCTCTGCCGGTAGTCGTCCCAAATTCGAATCCCAGTTTTTGAATCCTGTGGCCTGTTTCATCTGTAAGTTCAGTGGGAAATGGCCCTTCACCCACCCTGGTTGTGTAAGCTTTGATAACAGCCACCACCCGGTCAATCTGGGTAGGTCCTACTCCGGCGCCAGTACAAGCCCCGCCGGCAATCGGGTAAGAAGAAGTGACAAAAGGATATGTGCCATGATCCAGATCCAATAGTGTCCCCTGGGCACCTTCGAACAATACTTTAATGCCGTGTTTCATTGTCTGAGCGATGGCCAGAGAAGTATCGGTCACATACTCTCTGAGCCTGGCGGCATAGCCTTCATATTCCTGATAAATTTCTTCAAAATCCAAAGCCTCGGCCCCGTACACCTTGGTGAGAAGGGTATTCTTTTCGGCCAGGTTGCGGCGCAGTTTAGCCGCAAATTCATCAGGATCGATCAGGTCGATCATCCTGATACCGGTCCGGGCCGTTTTATCCATATAGGCTGGGCCAATGCCGCGTTTTGTAGTCCCGATCTTGCTATCCCCCCGGGCATCTTCTTCCAGCCCATCCAATAAACGGTGATAAGGCATAATGACATGGGCATTGCCGCTGATCAGGAGTTTGCCTATCTTGACACCGCGCTCTGTCAGATAGTTCAATTCCTGCAATAAAACCGCAGGATCGATGACCACCCCATTGGCAATTACACAAGTTTTATCAGAATACAATATTCCGGAAGGGATCAGATGAAGCTTGAACTCCTCACCATCGACAACTACTGTATGACCAGCGTTATTCCCTCCCTGACTGCGTACTATCATACCCGCTTTCTTAGCCAGAAAATCCGTTATTTTACCTTTGCCCTCGTCTCCCCACTGGGCTCCGATTAAAACTACCGCTGCCATATTCAATACCTCCAGTTTTTCCTTCTCAAAGAATCCTTGCTAACGCTAACCTTAGCAATGGCGGCTCTTACACAAACAGTTTTATCTTAACAACCAGTACAATTCTTGTCAATTAAAAGATTGCCATAGAAAACATGAGAAAACCCTGACTAAGGTAAAGTCAGGGGAAAAATATAGTGTTAAAAAATCAGTTTTAAGCAGGATGCCGCCGTTCCAAATTGACAAACTTGGCAAATTCTTTGAGATAGCCCAGTTCGAGTGTCCCGACAGGGCCATTACGTTGTTTGGCTACAATAATTTCCGCTATGCCTTTTTTTTCAGATTCCGGATGATAGTACTCATCCCTATAGATGAAAGCTATGACATCAGCATCAGCCTCAATAGCTCCTGATTCCAATAAATCGGACATGATGGGGCGCTTATCCTGGCGCTGCTCCACTCCCCGGTTGAGCTGGGAGAGGGCAATTACCGGCAGTTTCAGTTCCCGGGCTATTGCTTTCAGTCCACGCGAAATCTGAGCAACTTCCTGCTGCCTGTTTTCGCTTTTTTTGCTGGCTGATAACAATTGTAAATAATCAATCATTATTAAGCCCAGATCATTTTCTATCTTTAATCTGCGCACTTTGGAGCGCAGCTCGGAGAGGGTGATGCCGACAGTATCATCAATAAATATTGGAGCCTCAGAAAGCGGGCCGACAGCTCTGGTTAATTTTGGCCAGTCTGTATCCAGCAGCTCACCTGTCCGCACCCGCTGCTGATCGACCATAGCCTCCGAACAAAGCATGCGTTGGACGAGTTGCTCCTTGGACATCTCCAGGCTGAAAAGTACGGAAGGAATCTTAGCCCTTACCGCGGCATTCTGTGCCATATTCAGAGCTAAGGCAGTCTTGCCCATGGAAGGACGACCGGCAATGATGATAAGATCCGAGGCCTGCCAACCGGAAGTTATACGATCCAGCTGGTGAAAAAAAGTAGGTACTCCCGTCAGATTGCCTTTATTAGCATAGAGCATTTCAATCTTTTCGAAAGTCTCCAGCAGAATAGATCTGATCGAAACAAAATTCTGTAAAATCCGTCTTTGCGACAAATCAAGAATCATCTTCTCAGCCTCGGCCAGCAAAGTCATAGCCTCTTCCCCGGGATCATAGCCTCTGTCGGCAAGATTTTTAGCCGTACGGATAAGCTGGCGCAAGAGCGACTTTTCAGCGACGATTTTAGCGTAATATTCCACATTCACAGCCGATGGGACCGAGCGGGCTATTTCCGAGATAGTCGTTATCCCGCCAATCAATTCCAGGCGCCCCTGCCGGCGCAAGGCTTCGGCAACTGACACCAGATCTATCGGTTCACCCTTTTCAAACAAATCACGTACGGCTGTGAATATATAACGGTGGTTATCCCGATAAAAATCTTCGGGCTGAAGAATGGCAAACACAGAACTTCCGGCATCCGCTTCCAGCATAACCGCTCCCAAAACCGCCTGTTCTGCTTCAAGATTTTGCGGAGGAATCTTCGTTGGTTCCATGATTTCTTTCCCTCATCTGCTAATTATTGCGAATAATTTTATGATTCCACTATCTGCACCTGCAGCTTAGAGATAATATCCGGATAGAGTTTTACCTGGACCACATAGTTGCCCAAGGCTTTGATAGGTTCTTTGACTTCTATTTTGCGTTTATCCAGATCTATGCCATGAATTTTCTTTAAGGTTTCAGCAATTTCTTTATTGGTTACAGAACCGAATAGGCGCCCGCCCTCACCGGTTTTCGTTGCTACTTCAACTACCAGTTGATCCAGCTTTTGCGCCAGGATATGGGCCATCTGCTTTTCCTTATCTTTACGTTTATCCTCGGCCGCCTTCTTTTGGGCCAGGTCCTGAACATTTCCAGTGGTTGCTTCGATTGCCAGTTTCCTGGGTAAAAGGAAATTACGGGCATGGCCGTCTGCCACTTCGCATATCTGTCCCTTTTTGCCTACTCCTTTGACATCATTCAGAAGAATAACTTTCACCTGGACACCTCCCTTACATTATTTCCCGCGCGCCCCCTCAGGCAAACGCCGGAAATTGAAAACCAGATCAAAAAGTCCGAATAAGATAATACTAACCCAACTGTAATAAAAATAAAGCACATTGCCTAAAATCAGCATCCACTTGACAAGGCGCGGTACATGGGGTGATCGTAAAAAAAATACATAAACAGAAATACCGACAACCGAAGTCACTGCCGCGTAAACAACCAAAAGGTTCAAGCCTAAACTGCTCAGCCACAGCCAGGATAATTCGTCACCCAGTAAATAGCATATCAGAGCTGCAATGACTCCCCAAACAGCATACCAGGGCAGGCGCCAAAAGGAAAACGGAACGCGTTTCTTTCTCAGGGGATCGCTCCAGCGCAGAAAAAAATAACAGATCAGGCTGAATTCCGCGATAGCAGAAACAGCCGCCAGAGCGGGAATGATCCGGGCATATACCTGAAGTACTTGCTCCAGCATTGTGCGCAGTTCCGGCTCTGTTATCCCCTGTTCCTGTAAAGCAGGAAGCAGACCCTTACTTTCATACTGAGTCATCAGGGAGTTAAGAAAATCCTGACTTTGCAGGTCAGGCTGCGGAAAGATCACGATCGGGATAGCTCCCAAAAGACCTGCTGCCACAATGCTCCAAAAAAACGTAAATCGCAGCGGCCAGTCTTTCTTCAAACCGTAGACAGTGATAAGCCCGGCCCAGGGGACATAGCCCATCTGCTGCAGACCTGGTCCATGAAAAGAAATTGCCGCAAGTCCATAACCTGTCAGGAGATAGATTGCTGTCCATTTCAGCCCAGTGCGCCAGCCTATCCAAAGCACAGCCA
Source organism: Desulfitobacteriaceae bacterium (assembly GCA_035561015.1). Lineage (GTDB taxonomy): Bacteria > Bacillota > Desulfitobacteriia > Desulfitobacteriales > Desulfitobacteriaceae > UBA2264. Next base: position 5,619 of record DATMYJ010000290.1, read on the forward strand.
TCAGGATAACCATTTCCCAAATCCAGCTCCACATGACCCATGATGTACAAAACCAGGGCAAACATACAATCAGGGCCATGGAAAAATAATCCATTATTTTTTTGTCACTTACATACATAGCTCTTCTCCTAAGTCTGATCTTCTGAAAACAGCTAACCAGGCCTTAAACCCGGATCCCCCCGGAACTTAATAATTGGATTGGGCCCTTTTGCCGGGCTCTGCTCAAGAAGCAGGTCTTGTTTAAATTCGTGACAAATCTTCAAATCTCCTGCAAAGATTTGCTGCCGCGATCCCTGCAGCAAATCTTCCGCCACTGCTCCGCTCCATCCCTGCCTCCGGAAAAACCTTTTGTAAACCGGCTCTGACAAGGACAAGAATCAAAAAAGGGAGCATTTGCTCCCCCATGAAGTCCCCTGAGTGTTACTCGACAGAATATGGCAACAACGCGATGCTGCGTGCCCGTTTAATGGCTATAGTTACTTGGCGTTGGTGTTTGGCACAATTACCGGAGATACGCCGAGGCAGGATTTTGCCGCGTTCTGTAATATACTTGCGTACTTTGTGAGCCTCTTTGTAATCAATAGACTGCACTTTATCAACACAGAAACTGCACACCCGTTTCCTGGGGCGGCGTCCGCGTTCACGTTTCATAATTCAATTCTCCCCTTCCCTCTTAGAATGGGATGTCATCATCCAAAATAACCTCATGTCCAAATGTTCCTGCTCCGCCAGCCGAAGCAGTATTAGCCGAACCCGAATTATTATCCTTAGGGCTCAGGAAGCGGACATCTTCGGCAATAACCTCAGTAACATAACGTTTTTGCCCGTCTTGTCCCGTATAAGAACGCACCTGAATCCGTCCATCGACGGCAGCAAGTTTGCCTTTAGCCAAATAATTCGTTACTAACTCGGCAAGCTGCCGGTATACCACACAGGGAATGAAGTCAGTTTCTCTCTCCCCCTGCGCATTTTTATAATTTCGGTCAACAGCCAGAGTAAAATTAGCTACCGCTACACCATTTGGGGTATAACGCAATTCAGGATCTCTGGTTAATCGGCCTATGAGAACGACACGATTTAACAAGCAAACCCCTCCGCTCTTAATCTTCTTTCCTTGTGGTAAGAAAACGCAGAACATTATCGGATATTTTCATAACCCGTTCCAGTTCCTGTACTGTACGCGCTTCGCCATTAAAATTCAGCAGGATATAAATTCCCTCCCTGAAGTCATTAATTTCGTAAGCCAACCGGCGTTTGCCCCATTTGTCCATAGATAATTCTGTTCCCCCATTGTTGGTCACAATTTCGGCAAACCTATCGACATTTGTGGCAAGCGTCTCTTCATCCAGATCGGGCCGGATGATGTAAAGTACTTCGTACGCTTTCATATTTGCACCTCCCCTCGGACTAAACGGCCCCGCAATTCTGCGGAGCAGGGATAATAAGACTACCAAATATAAATTATAGCAAGAACCAGTTCTTATTTCAAGGTCATTAGTAAAATTTCAAGTAACATTCACTTCGCCTGATTGGGAGATTCCGATTCATCAATTAAAATTCCTT
>DATMYJ010000291.1:0-6656 GCA_035561015.1 Desulfitobacteriaceae bacterium
CTTTTCTGCCCTTTTCTGGCAGTGTCTATTGGTCATACTTCCATATATTCTATTAAAAGGTACGATTTCCTTCAGGAGAGAATAATCGGGCAGAGAGTTCAAACCCCTGAGTCGAAAACCCTGATTGGGAACTATCTTATAGCTGATTCCCCAGTGTGCTCCATAAACTTCCTATTCGATCTATAAGGGATAACTGCAGCTCTGTTGATCCCACTGCTGCCGCTAATTTACACACCGCAATACTTTTATTAACCTCATAATTCTGGCAGCAGTCTGTTCTAACAATTCTTCAGTCCGGGCTAGTGAATCCTCCAGACTGATTGGGCCAGGAGCAATTGCAAAGATAGAATCAATTCCCTGTTCATAAACTTTATCCGCCTCTGAGCCGATACACCCGGTAATAGCAATAACCGGTATGCCATACTTCTTGGCCAGACGGGCAACGCCAACCGGCACTTTGCCCCGTATTGATTGTCCGTTGATCTCCCCTTCCCCGGTAATTACCAGATCAATGCCCCCCTTAGCAAAGAGATCTTCAACAGCCATTAACTCCAAAACTACTTCTATTCCTGAAACAATCCTGGCATTAAATATAGCCATCATCCCGGCTGCAATTCCACCGGCTGCCCCGCTGCCAGGTATTTCAAGCACCCGGCGTCCGGCAGCAGCCTCCAGGACAGCAGCATAATGACCCAGAAGATCATCCAACTCCCGAACTTGTTCCGGGTCAGCTCCTTTCTGAGGACCGTAAACAGCAGCAGCCCCTTGCGGCCCGCACAAGGGATTGTTGACATCACAAGCTAAAATAAAGTGGACATCTTTGAGGCGCTGATCCAAGCTATTCAGATCCACGTGTTCCAGGCGGGCCAAATCTCTTACCTGACCACCCAGTTCCAGTCCTTCCTGATCAAAAAATTTGACACCCAAGGCTCTTAAGATGCCCATCCCGCCATCATTGGTAGCGCTTCCGCCTAAACCCAGAATTATCGTCCTGCAGCCCTCAGCCAGGGCCGCCAGAATCAATTCCCCTGTTCCTTCAGATATTGTCTGCAGCGGATTGCGCTTGTCCGGAGAAACTAAAGTCAATCCAGAAGCACTGGCTACTTCGATAACCGCTGTCTTCTGGTCTGCACAGATCCCGAATTCAGCTCGCACCGGTTCGCCGAGCGGACCAGTGACAGTCCGGGAAAGGAGCCGCCCACCGCAAGCTCCTATCACACAGCGTGTTGTTCCTTCTCCACCATCTGCCAAAGGAATTTTATAACACTCCAGACAAGGATCAATCTTTATTAAACCGGCTGCAATACTATCAGCGACTTTCGGCGCACTCAGACTCCCTTTGAAAGAATCAGGAGCTATCACTATCCTCATGGTATCCCTCCCTGACTATCTGATACTTGGCCAATTTCAGATACTCTTCTTTTATATGGCCGCCGACAGGTAACAGTAATACTTAAATCAACGGCCAACTTCAAATATCTTCTGCCTATACTGATTTGCTCTGAAAATATTGCCCAGGCAAAATATATATCATGCCCAGTCTTTTCTGATAAAATTTCACTTTATTATTATTCTGCCCAAACTCACTTTCCCCTTTCCCCTGCCAAATATAAAGTAACCTTGACAAAATCTTAAGGACTTTTTCGCATCAGATATAAATCTCCGGATTATAATGACAGGTGTGGCAGCCTTAACTCAAGCACATCATAACATTATCGAAGGAGGAGTCATCAGGCATGAAATTAAACAAAGTCGCTTTGATCGGTATCATTTCTTTGGTTGCTGTCATTGCAGCAGCGGGTATAGCAGGAGCAGCTTACGGGGATAAAAGAGGTTTCCGGGGCACCCGGCTTCAGGCTCTTCAAACCAACCAGCAGATAACCTGCGGCAACACGGCGGGTGACTGCGCACAGACCAGAGGCTGGGCTGCGGCCTTTGCTCAGGGCTGGGGAGGCAAAGGTTTTGCCTTGTTGGAATCAGCAGCCGATCTTCTTGGCCTGGAACCCCAGAAACTGAAGGAGGAATTGCGCAGCGGCAAAACTCTCCAAGATCTTGTCTCAGCTCAGGGAATAGATAAGGACAAGTTTGTCCAGGATCTGGTATCTGCTGCAACTGCTAAAATCGATCAGGCCGTGCAAAATGGTAAAATCAGCTCGGAGCAAGCAACTGAAATCAAAGCAAATCTCAGTCAGTGTGTCCAGACCCTGCTGACAGAAAAATGGGTGGAGGGTAAAGGCCGGGGCAACGTTGACGCCATGATGGGAATCAGAGGCAAGATGCCAGAAATTTTCGAGCAGGTCCAAGCTCTGCTCGGCATTGACGCCACTGCTCTGAAGACAGAACTGCAAAGTGGCAAATCATTAGCGGAAATCTCTAAGGATAAGGGAATCTCCCAGGATACTCTGATCGAAAAAATCCAGACCGCAATCACAGCCAATCTTGATCAGGCCGCAGCCGATAAGAAGATCACGGCCGAGGCCGCAGCCAAAATCAAAGAAAATCTAACCCAGAGAATTACAGATATGGTTACCAGAAAACATCCCCCCAGACAGACTGTTCCCGGACCAACAGCGTCTCAGGCAAAAGAAACCAGTAACACATGATTGTCTTTTATTGCCTGATCTTATCAGTTTGCTCGCCGGATGTATCATAGAAAGGGGCTGTGCCGAATTAAACTTTGGCACAGCCCCTTCAAATAACTATTCTGGCAGTTATCCTTTATCCCAACGGTAATGTTGAACATCGGCTTAATCTTTGTATATATTCTCGCGTGTCCAAGGCAAAAAGTTATTAATACCCTTGGTAAACAGGAATTGGTGAACATCAATGTTACCGCAATTAAATGTAGCTGCACAGGAATTAAGATACAGCCTCCACATCCTGATAAAATTTTCGTCCTTGGTTTTTCTGATTTCAGGCAGAGCATTTTCATAATTACGGGCCCAGTGCTCCAGGGTTCGTCCGTAATGTCTTCTCAAGCTTTCTACATCCAGAAGACTAAAATCTTCCGCAGCCAATTGCTCAACAATTTCTTTAAAGGCCGGGATATATCCGCCAGGAAAAATATATTTTTCGATCCAATTGTTCACGTCTCCCTCCTTAATGCTTGTGATAGAGTGAACCATCGATACCCCCTTGTCCTGCAAGAGTTTTTTCACTGTTGAGAAATATTCTGTCAGATGATTTTTGCCGACATGTTCCAGCATGCCGACACTAACCACCCGGTCAAAAATTCTTTTACCCAGCTCGCGGTAATCGGCTAGTTCAACTTCCACCAGATCATCCAGTTTTTCCTCGGCTATTCTTTCCTTAACTTTGTACAACTGTTCCGCACTTAGGGTAATTCCCATAGCTTTGACCTTGTATTTTTTGGCCGCCGTGATTATCAGATCTCCCCAACCACAGCCGATATCCAGCAAGGTTTGCCCCTTGTTTAGACTGAGTTTTTTCAGAATATATTCCGTCTTATTTTTCTGAGCCTGGAAAAGAGTATTATCCGGGGATTTAAAATAGGCACAGGAATAGGTCATGGTATCGTCCAGCCATAAACTGTAAAAATCATTGCCCAGGTCATAATGATGCTGAACATTGGATTTGCTTCTTTTAAGGTTATTGGGAAGGATTTTTTGGATCCTGGGATATGAGCTGCTTTTGTTAATTAAGCTATCCTGTTTGTTATAGATCGACTCCATAACCTCCTGCACAGAACCCTCAATATCCATCTTCCCGTTCATATAGGCTTCGCCAAACACCAGAGAAGGATCTTTGACGACATCGGCCTTAGGTATGGACTCGTGAAAAGCAATTTTAAATCTGACTGGTCCTTCCCCGTATATCTCAGTTTCTCCATCCCAATACTGAATCTCACAGGTATCAGAAAACAGATTTTTAAAAATACTGCGGAAGAATAATTTATCAACATTCATTTTCAGTATGCCTCCTTAACTGCCTGTTTTATCAGTACTAAACCCCTTCAGTTTAATTAAGCCTGCAAATCTCCCGAAAACAGCCTTATAAGATAACTCCCAATAATATTTTATTCCACCAGGGCAACCGCTTCGATTTCCAGAACTGCATCCCTGGGCAGACGTCCGGGCTGAAGAGCGGAACGGGCCGGCGGATCATGGGGAAAATAAGTGGCATAGATGGCATTCATAGCCGCAAAATCATTAATATCGCGCAAATAAACCACTGTCTTGACAACATTAGCCAGAGATGAACCCGCTGCTTCCAGAATCGCCTTGATATTGTCCAGTGCTTGTCTGGTTGCCCCTTCGACATCAGTAACCAACTCCCCGCTGCCATTCAAAGGCAGCTGCCCGGATGTAAAAATCAGATTTCCTGCTTTTACCCCTTGAGAATAGAGTCCAATGGCAGCCGGGCCCTTCTCCGTCATTATGATTGATTTAGTCATTGTTATCCGCCTCCTCTGCAGTTGTGATAAACTTATATGCTATATCGGAAAAAGCGCTGATCATATTATTAGGAGAGGCTAAACCGGAAGTATAAACTGCCAGGATATATGGTTTATTTGTATAGAAAATCCCAATATCATTGGTGCAGTCTCTATAATTGCCTATTTTATGGGCTGCGATAGAGTGCTCAATATTCTTATCCAGGCGGTCATGAAAAATGGTGTTTTTCAGCCACTCCACTATCTGTTGGTAATAAGTATTGCCATTGGCTGCCCCAGTATAGAGCTGTTTTAAAAGGGACAGGGCATCATCGGCGCTCAGGACATTGTCCTTACCATTGTTTAAGGCATGTCCGATCTTGGCCTGCAGACGCGCTTCCAGTTCTGTTTTGCTGCAGGCATTATCTTTTATCATAATAATAGCAATATTATCCGAGTAAATAAGGGCATCCTGGGCCAAAGTACGAAAGGAAAGCGGCTTGGTCAGATCACTGCCCTGCAGAATACCGGTACCGCCCTGGTATTCACTGGTCTTATATGTCACCAATTGATCTTCCCTGACTCGGCCTTCTTTAATCAGATCGTACAAAACCATTACTATCGGTAATTTGGCTGTACTGGCCGCCAAAAACATCTTGCTGCCATTAAGGGAAAACGTGGCATCTGTGCTTAAATCATAAAACGACAGACCCACCTGGGTACTGTTTGTACCGATTTTTGTGAGCAAAGCATTCTTCAGGTTCTCATAATTTTTCTCAGGCAGGACAGTGACCTGTAAAATAACATCCTGGTCATAACGTGCAACCCGGCCTTTGAAAAAATAAGAACCCACCATACTCGTATCGAGAGTAGTCTGGTTCCAGATAACTGGCAGTTCACTGAGAGTTGAATCATAGAGTCGGGCCTGTACAGTACCGGGAAAAGAGAAGATATCCCCCACTGTAACTTCCATGTCCAAGGCAGCAACCAGACAGGGATCATGTATATTTACTTGCCCGCTGACAATATTGGCGGCATGGTTTAAAAGCTGTGCGGGAACAACTGCCTCCCCACCCAAAGAAACAATGCTTGCGGGGATGTCAAGAGCAGCCGCAGCGTCTGAAGCACTGGCAGCAGAGCCTATGGCAGCAGAAACACTGCCGTCAGAACTGATACTGGCTGAGGAACCCCCTTCAGAGAGACTGCTTTCCCTGCCGGAAACAGAATCCAGATATTCGGCTATGCTCCTGGGCAAGGTTTGCTGAGCAGAATCAACCAGAACAATAGGATCGCAGTTTCTGGCCGCCAGGACACTCCCCGCCAGGGCATCGGCAAACCCGGCTCCCGAGGCCAGATAAATAGTCTGCGGATCGGCAGTAAAAGTGCGCAACACCTGAGCAGCGGTCTCATATCTGTCCAGACCGGCCAGCCGTTGCAGCTTTGTCTCCGGAAGCAGAGCTTTGATAGCTGATTCAATCTTGGGCGCAATAACTCCTGTGCCGCCCACAATATAAATAGCAGCAGGTTTGTTGTTTTTAATATAAGTTTTAACACTCTCCGGCAGATAACTTTTGGGTGTCAATAATATGGGCCAGCCTTTAGAAGCAGCAATACTCGACATTCCCAAAGCATCGGGAAAGTTTTCCCCCGAGGCAATAACCAGAGGGGTACCGGTTGCCAGAGCACATCTTTCGGCCAACAAAACAGAGGTTTGATATCTGTCTATCCCGCCAATTTGTTCGATGTTCTTGTAGCCCAGCTGATTCAGTTTCAGAGTAAACTGCGAACATATGGCAGCTTTGCCGCCTATCAGACAGATCTGCCCGTTCTTTTCCAGATGAGAAGTTATGTAAGCAAATGCTGCCGCGGAATTATCAACCGTAGAATTCACTAATAAAATCGGAGCAGCCAACTTATGAGCCAAAACAGAAGCAGACAGAGCATCGGCAAAATCTCTGCCTGTTGTCAAAACAACACAATCTACTTGGCCATTGTAGGAATAGTCAGCAATTTTCTTGGCAGTTTCATAGCGATCCTGCCCGGCCAGACGGGTTAGAGCCGGAAAAGCAGAAGCTGCGGCAGGCAAAAATAAAATTGTAAATGATACAAGCAGAACAAAAACAATTATCATCTTCCTCCGAGATACTAACCCTGATTCACCGACAGTCATAAGGTTCACTCCTCCTACTGACAATAATTACCTTTACTTCTCCTATGTTACATTAATTTTCTTTGATATTCCTTAGATTTTCTTAGATTTTTC
>DATMYJ010000292.1:0-3999 GCA_035561015.1 Desulfitobacteriaceae bacterium
GTCTTATCTTCTATAAAATCAAAATTTCTTGCTCTGGTTCTCAGGCGATTTTAAGCCTTCCTCCCGTCAAATACATTCCACCCGCTTGTGATTTATTTTTGTGCCTTCATTGTTCATCATATCTGTTACAATGCGGTATCCGACCCTTCCAATGTTACAGGCTTTATCTATTAGATTAGCTCGTATTTCATCCTCATCGGGCAGCTTTACTGCTGCATAACCATAGGCAGTTCTGTTAACTTTTACACCCGGCAAGCCCATCCTTTAGTTACTGAATAGGTTTCAATAACATGCTCTAAGGCTGCCTGACGCCTGATCGGGCTCAGAAGTTTTTTGAATTCACGTCCTTAAATATAGCATTATCCAGGCTTAACTCTGCCACTGCTTTTTGAGCCTGGCATTTTCTTTTTCAAGTTTCATTAAGCGCTTGCATCCGTTGTGTTCATTCCGCCGTATTCCTTACGCCAACGATAATAAGTCAAACCGGTGATTTCTGCTTGTTTTGCTGCTTCTGCTATTGTTTACCACTCCCTGTAAAGCACCTCTATTTCCCGCAATTTGATTATGATTTGTTCAGTTATGTAATTTTTCTTTGAGTCCTTTTCCATCTCCTTTTTATAAGTTTATCAACTGATTTAACATTGAAACTGGTACAAGGATAGGGTGCATGCTACTTTCAGGATTTGATTTTCATGACTTTTAGAATAGATTGTTATTGCTACCGCATAACGTCCAAATATAGACGGTGTAAGTTGTCCATATCTTGACGGTTAAAATGTCCATAATTAAGAGATGTCAGTCAGTCCGTCATTTTTGGCGAATATAGTTTTGAGGGAGCCGGTCACCTTTCAGCAAACCGGCCTGTGGCAATAAGATTAGCTTCGAAATCTAAGACTAAGAAGATCACCTCTGGCTTCATACAGCTTCTCCTTAAAAACCATACTAAACCAGGCTGTTCTGTTTTTGGTAGGCGGGTATCGGCAGAATTTATCATAGACTTTGCAAACCGCTTCCGTCATCTCTTCCTGGCTATATCCCAGATCCTTAGCTATTTGAGTCGCCAGTGGCAGCAGATCGTAGAAGTTTGTCCGAATAAAGTAATCCTCAAGGCTTAACTTTCTGTGGTTCATGAGAGTTCCCCCTCAATGACCCGTTTAACCATCCGGTCATCGATGATGCGATGACCGTTTTGGAGCGCCATACATTAATGCATGGGTACATACTTTGTTGATAAGTCTGGCTGTTCCGTTGGAAAACTGGTAGATGTCATCAATAGCCTGGTCAGAAAAGATATCCTGAGTGGCTCCGGCATAGGCCAAATGCTTTTTAATATAGGCTCCTACATCAGCGCGGTCATAGTAGTTGAGTTTGCACTGGAGATCAATCCGCTGCCGAATCGCAGCATAAGATTGCAACTGCAAACGGTCCCAGAGTTCATTTTGTCCTACAAGGATCAGAGCCATCGGGCTTTGGGCGTCCATATTCATGTTTAAGAGAAACCGTACTTCCTCCAGCATTTCCTTATCCAAAAGATGAGCTTCATCAACAACTACTACCGGCTGCTGGTGATGGACTACCTGCATCAGTTCCACTTCCCGGTGCAATTGCCGTTTAGCGTCGCCCCGGTAGAACTTTGCTTCATGCCCCAGTTGTTCCAATAGCCCTTTGTAAAAATGGCGCGGTGTAAGCTTGGAATCCGAGATATACAACACTTTAAATTTAGCAGGATTTAAGATTTGAGCATAACAGCGAATTGTCGTCGTTTTACCTGTTCCGCAGTCACCGGTAATGACCGCAAACCATTTGCGCTCGGCTGCATATTGAAGTCTGCCAAGCGTTTCTTCCAAGACGACCGATTTATATAATTCCTGAGTTGGAATATCCCTGGAAAAGGGTACCCGGCTTAAGTTGTAAAAGGATTCAAACATGACTGCCATCCTCCTTTCCTACACTACGGAAGGAGATAGCAGGGTTTTGACGGCTTTGCCTTTCTTTATTCTTGGATTTGGCAGCAGTAAGCAGTCGGGAGGAATCTGCGGGACTAACTTCCAAGTGCTCCGGTAATCCCGGACGTTTTCCGACACGCTCACCGATGAGTAGTTCTTTAGCTTGCCAGGGGGTATAGCCTTCATATTCGATTGTAAGTTGTGAGATATCTGCCGGATCATAGACGACAGCCACTGTGCATCCGATGAAATTAAGACCAACTTCATATTTTTTACTCATAAAGTTAATACAGCCGGACTCCACTTTACGAGATTCACAGTGTAAAAAAGCATTTGCCAAAACATCGGGTTCAATAAAGCGCAGGGGCTGGCTGTCACTCTTAAAGGCTGCTTCGGGGCTTAGTTTGTTTTTCAGGGCAGTGTGTGGTTTATTCTGGTAGCATTCACTTAGCCAAATTTGGAATAACTCATTGAGTCTATCCAATGTTTTCGGTTTTTCCAACGCAGATTCTTTTAAGAAAGAATCGACGGTTTGGTTAAATTTTTCAACTTTGCCGGTTGCTTCTGGCGAAAATGGCTTAGCGTAAAGCAGCCGTATCCCCAGCTTGGAGCAGGTTCGCGCCATCCATTTAGTTTTATATTGCTTGCCATTATCGAAGTAGACTGCTTCAGGGGTACCGTATTTTTGGATGGCATTACGGAAACAGTCTTCAACGATTGCCTGGTCTAATGTTGGATACAAAACACCATGCAGCACAAACCTGGTAGCATCATCTAAAAAAGTGACCAGAAAGACTTGTTTCTTCGTACCGCCCGGGCCGATTGGCAGATACGGACCGTATTTTATATCTGAATGAATCAGTTGGTTGCGGTAGCGTTGCTGAAATCTTCTGGCCGCTACACCATTGTCGGCATACATCCGCATTTGACGACTGCTGTACCCCCGCTCGGAGAGTTTTTCCTGCAGGGTAGAACGTTTTATTTCTCCTGGCAAAGCCTTGCCTTCCCATTCTAAGATCTGAATAATCTGAGCAATACTGCGGCTGGGCACTTCCCGGCGCAAAAGTATGGCCTGTTCCAAAAGTTCGGGAGCAATCGCTTTAGACTCAGGTTTTCCCTTACCTTTAGGTTTTAACCCACTAAAACCTTGTTCCCGGTATTTGGCCAAGTACCTGCGCAGTATCCTCTCTGAAACCTGGTTTGACTGACAGATATTCTTTTTTAATTCCCGGATTTTTGCCTGATCCAAGCCATCTGCTAGTATTGGCAGCATAAGCTGAACTCTGTGGCTGGCAATTTCTTCGGCCTTCTTTTGATCTTTCATCCCAAAACGCTCCCTCTCTAAACTTTTCTTTCAAGTCTAGCTTAAGTGTTTGCGGTCAAGAAGGCAGAACGGGTATGTACCCATAAATTTGCATTGACAATGGGACGGACAATTCTTGCCAGCCAACCTGGCGCATTACCCACATACAGTCCGATTCTTTGGCGTACAGACTGTGACAGGACGGACGGCTCTTTCACAGGGTCTTGACCTAAACGGAAAACAATTGATCTCAGACAACCAAGCAGATACAGAAACAAGCTGTTAAACCATCTTTTTAACCGGTACAGGGTGGCATCATCTGCGACTAATTCAGCCGGCTTTGTTTCTGAAAGTACTTGTTCAATATCTGCTGCTGCATAACGCTTGTAAGGAACCAGACAATCCGGAAGTTCATGATGGTTTCTGCTGCAGCTTAGGCAGCGAAGTCTGCGGATGATTAAAATCTTCTCTTCACAAGCTGTCCTGGATTTGCGTTTACGGCTCCCGATGACATTAAGATCATTACCGCAACAAGGGCAAGAAATTAATTCTGCACACCGAACATGAAAAAATGTGTTTGGGGATTTTCAATTAACTCGTAATTTGTTACAATGACCATACAATGACCAAGGGATGTCTCTGGTGGTCTGCTGGTAACAGATCACGCGCTATGGAGACATCCTTTTTCCTTTACTTGATATGGTCATTATATCCAGCAAGTGCTGGACAGGCAATACCATCAGCTTTTGG
>DATMYJ010000293.1:0-3141 GCA_035561015.1 Desulfitobacteriaceae bacterium
ACCGGATGCAAAACGATTAAATTTTCTTGTGAAAAATAATGAACAGGACGCCTCAAAACCTGAGTTCGGCAGCGTCCTGCATGGACTGAAACAGTTGCTTATCTAGCTGTACTGCTGCCGTGTGCCATTAGAAAATGAACATTTAGGCAGAGCAGCTGCGGCGCCGTGTGAATGGGTAAAGCGCAAGGCAATAATATTCACGAAGGATTCTAATCTATCAGTCCGGCTTTTTTATAGAGGGCATAGAAATGATTGACAGGGCCGTTTCCTTTACCGATCGAAAAAGCATGTTTAATAGCTATAGTTACATATTCCTTGGCTTTGGCCACTGCCTGAACAACATCATCACCTAAAACCAGATTAGCGGTTATGGCTGATGATAAAGTGCAGCCGGTTCCATGAGTATTTTTGGTATTGATCCTGGCAGAGGAAAAATAGCTGAAATGCGAGCCATCGCAGAGGACATCTATGGCGTCATCTTTCAGATGTCCGCCTTTCAGCAAGACATTCTTAGAACCCATTTGACAGATTATTTTGGCTGCTTCTTCCATTTGGCCTAAGGTAGAGATGGGCATTCCGGTGATTGTTTCAGCTTCGGGAATATTGGGCGTAGCTAGAAAAGATAAGGGTAAGAGACGATTGATCATGGTTGCTTCAGCCGCGGGATTTAGGAGATGATAGCCGCTTGTTGATACCATTACCGGGTCAACAACAATAATTGAAGGAGAATATTTCCCGAGCAGATCGGCAATCACTTCTATTGTAGGAATCTGGGAGGCCATCCCGATTTTTACCCCATCTATCTCGATATCGTCGAATAAAGCTTCTATTTGCTGAGCGACAATTTCCGGGCTAATATCCTGGACAGCAAATACTTTTTGGGTATTTTGGACAGTTACGGCGGTTATTACACTCATGCCGTAAACAGCATGGGCAGCAAAGGTTTTCAGATCTGCCTGAATACCTGCTCCGCCGCTGCAGTCTGAGCCAGCTATAGTTAACGCCTTTTTCATAGCAAATCTCCTTCTCTCTGAGGATTATTCATCTAACATGTAACATGGAAGAAGCTTATTGTCAAACAATATTTTCCTTCTATAATTATTATCAAAGAAAATTCCGTTGTCATCTTCAGAACTTTGCAGTTTTGCTTATCTTATATTAAAATATTTGCAGTAGAATAGGGAACCATTAATATCAAAAAACCGGGAGGCAAAAGGAAAAATGACTAACACTACTGCTGAAACAAGAGAATTTCAAACTGAAATCAGACAACTGCTGGACATAGTGATTAACTCGCTTTATACAGATCGTCAAATATTTTTGCGTGAGTTAATTTCTAATGCTGCAGATGCCCTTGAAAAACTGCGCTACAACCAAATAGCCGGGGCAGAGATAGCTGATCAGGAGTTACCTCTGGAGATTACGATTGAAGCTGATGAAACTGCCCATACCCTGACAATAACCGATACCGGAATCGGAATGACCAGGGAAGAGCTTATTGAAAATTTGGGAACCATTGCTCATTCGGGTTCGAAAGAGTTTTTCCAACAGCTGAAAGAAGGTGACAAGAAAGACTATAATTTAATTGGCCAGTTTGGGGTTGGATTTTATTCTGCTTTTATGGTTGCGGACAAGGTTAACTTGTATACAAAGTCCAGGAAGCCGGAGGCTGCAGGCTGTCTCTGGATCTCTGAAGGAACAGGAAATTATTTCCTGGATGTTGCCGCTGAACAGCCCCGGGGAACCAAGATAGTTCTTCACCTTAAGGAGGACGCCCTGGAATTTGCTAAAGTTGAAACAATCAAACGGATCATCAGGCAATATTCTTCTTTTGTTCCTTTCCCAATCAAGGTTAGCGGGGAGATAACTAATACTGTTCAGGCACTTTGGACCAAAAATAAAAATGAGATCAGTGAAGAAGAATATACCGAGTTTTATAAATATATTGCCAATGCCTATGATGATCCTCAATATCGCTTGCATTTTTCCTCCGATGCTCCGATTGCCATCAATGCTTTACTATATGTTCCCAAGGAAAACTTCGAAATCCATGGCTTCGGTCGTACTGAACCGGGCGTGAATCTATACTGCAAGAAAGTCTTAATTCAGGAACAAGCCCCGGATATATTGCCCGAGTGGCTGCGCTTTGTCAGAGGTGTAATTGACAGTGAGGAACTGCCTCTCAATATTTCCCGGGAGACCATGCAGGACAGTGCTCTGATAAATAAACTTAATAGAGTTGTCACAACCAAATTTCTGAAATTTCTGGTTGAGCAGGCTGAAACTGAACCGCAAAAATACCAGGAATTCTGGGATAAATTTAAAATGTTTCTGAAAGAAGGAGCAGCAAGCGATTTCAGCCATCGGGATGAGCTAGTAAAATTGCTGCGCTACGAGTCATCCAAAACTGAGCCAGGTCAGCTAATTTCCTTGAAAACCTATGTTGAACGTATGAAAGATGATCAAAAGGAAATATATTTTTTGAATGGCGCCAACCGGGAAACCATTGAGGCTGGCCCTTATTTAGAAATTTTTCGCAAAAATGACCTGGAAGTAATTTATACCAACGAGGCTATTGATGATTATATTTTCGGGCTGGTTCGGGAGTATGAGGACAAAAAATTGATCTCAGCTGATCAGAATGACTTGGAACTGCCTGGCTCTGCCGAGGAGACAACGGCTGAGGAGTCTTTGACAGCCGAAGAAATATCCGCCATGACCAAATGGCTTAAAGACGTTTTGGGAGAAAAAGTTACTGAAGTACGGGAATCCAAGCGTTTGGTGGACTCTCCGGCAATTATTCTGACATCTCATGGAACCCACAGCATGCATCGTATGATCCAAATGATGAGTAAAGAACCTAATTTCTCTGATCCCTGTGTCTTGGAAATTAATAGCCGCCATCCTATAATCAGGCGCTTAAATTCTTTAATTGAACAAAATGATCCTTTTGCCCGAATAGCTTCGGAACAGCTTTTCGAAAATGCTCGTATTTCAGCCGGACTGTTGGTTGACCCCAAGGAAATGGTCAGCCGTTTATATCAGATTCTGGAACGTTCCCTGGGTTAACAATCGTTATTGCTTTCCCAATCTCCTCTGTGATAAAGGATAAAGCTATAAACACATTATTTCCTTTACAAC
>DATMYJ010000294.1:0-2211 GCA_035561015.1 Desulfitobacteriaceae bacterium
AAACAAGATCGTGTCATGATTAGAAGGGAATTTCTTAGATAACGCCTTGCTGCTGCCGGTGCTAGAGGATCTTTTCCAAATAATTTCTGAAACGAAATTATCTAACGCAAAAATCTCATTCATAATGCAGCGCATATATGAATTCACCCGCCAATCACAATGCACATAAATACTTCCGTCATCCGCCAGTAAATCACGCATCAGCACCAACCGTTCATAGATCATGGCAATGAAACTATCTGCCCCTTTCCCCCAGGTGTCGCGGTAAGCCAGCTCTTCAAGCACACCCGGCCTTTTGGTGAAGGTGTCGTCACCAATTTCGATATCCATTGAAAAGTCCGCGCCCACGTCAAATGGCGGGTCGATGTAGATGAGCTTGATACCTCCCTGCTTCTCTATCTCTTCACAAATGGGGCCGTTTTTCAGTGAAGAGAGAATAAGCTTGTTGTCGCCCCAGATGAGCTTGTTTGTCCATCCGGCTTTCTGCCTTCCCCTGAAATCGAAGAGGCCAAATTGGGATGCGGTATCCTCCGGTTTTTCTGCCCGCGGTTCATCAACCTGCTCGATGACCTGAAAGGGCAGGACAATGGTGCTCACCTCACTGGTTTTGCCGTTCCAGATCAGCTCAACTTCGCGTTTGTCGTCAAAAAGGAGAAAACGGTATTTATCGGGGAGCGGTTTTTCAGCCTCAAGGTAGCTGATGATTTCCCGCTTTTCGTTGTCGGTGAGTTTCATAACTTATGTAATTGTCGCTCTATTTTTACTAATGCAATGGTTAACTCTGCAAGTATAACAGCTTCTGATTGAGTTATACTCGGAGTATTTGTACTGCCATGACCGGCTAAAGGCTCACTGTTTCTTCGTTTATAGATCAACAAGATATAATCCAAAATTTCATTTGGAAGACTTGAATCTTTTCGATAACGCTCAAAAAAAGAAGCCAAAGTCTCATTTTTGATGCTTTCAAGACCAATGATATCTTGGGCAAGTGTTTCAAAAACAGATGCACTTGCATGAAGTACGGCTGAGGGATCAAAGGCATATAACGACCGCTCCATTCTATCAAGCAGAAGGCGTATGTTTGGGTGCTCATCATCAGCGATATTATCTGTGATTGCGACAGCAGGCCTCTCACTTAAAAGAGACAGAAACGGCTTTGCTTCATTTGGTTGCAGGTATTTTACATATTGTTCGAGTGCGCCTACAACATTTTTCGATAACGTCGGAATCCCTTCATCTTGAAGCTGCGCTGCTACATTACCTGCATTCCCATCCGAAATACCTATATTTTTTGCCCGCTTCGACAATTGCGCAGAGGTGCCATGAGCAGCTTCCGCACCGGCAAGCATACCCAAATTCATCAAAACTTCGCAGGCAGAAACCTGCCTTGCTGTCATAGTAGCTGTGGAATCAAAAAACAACTTTTTACCAAGTGTGCCAGCCAAATAACCCCATCTAAGCTCACTTGAAAAGTGTTCAGAGTTTTCTATGCTATCATTCAATCTGAATTGCTCAACCTCACCATCGAAGTAACCATCGGGAACAAGATCACATAAATCATCAATGACCATTGCCCTAAGCTGTTTTACTATCCACCAATCCAGCACAATGAAATTTATTTTGAGGTTCAAGAATTTCAACACATAACAAAGATGGGCAATTACATTTAACTACCGGCCGTGTGCGTTATTTCCTATAGCCATTAGCAGCCTTTCATTCAATATTTATTTCAGATGACCGAGGTTATCTCTGGATATTGCCGCGAAATACAAGTGATAATATAGGTAAGGGATTTGGATATTTGCTGGTATCGAGCGGAAAGGTGTGCATTTTTCTATCCCGAATGCGGGGGGGGGGTGTGCTTTAAGGGGTCGTTCACAACTAACTGTACTTGCTGTGTATTCAGTGCGAACTTGAGACTGGTGGAGATGAGGAGATTTTTGGATTCTGATTGCCGAATTCTGGATTGAAGAGAAGTGGCATGGAAAAATCTAACGCATTAATACCGACCCAATAGTATCGTAAATCCTCGACATCATGATCTCACCTGATTCGGCGGCATAGAGCCGAGGGGTGAGTAGGCCGGAGGAGTTTCACCTCCAGCCTCTTGCAGAACCGGACGTGAACCTCTCAGCTCATCCGGCTCCCATTATCCAGCCTTTCGGAACATATCCCTTATTCCAATGCACAAACTTTTCCGGCATTGATACA
>DATMYJ010000295.1:0-10139 GCA_035561015.1 Desulfitobacteriaceae bacterium
ATAGTAAATAGTATAATTTTGGGGAGATGTTTACATGACTTGGGAATGGTGCCAAGGATCTGATCTGGAATATCTTGCTCTGCCTGCCTGGGCGGCAGAGGGGATTGAAATTGGTTTTTCAAGTCGCCTGGGCGGAGTAAGCAAGCCTCCTTTTACTTCGCTTAATTTGGGGCTGCATGTCAATGATAAAATTGGGAATGTCCTGGAAAATCGCCGGCGCTGGTTTGCCGAGTGGGGTGCTGTTTGGTCTGATTTGGTCATAGGTGAACAGGTACATGGTACACAGGTGGTTTGGGTTGATCAGCAGTCGGCCGGGAGCGGGGCGTGTTGTTTGGATACTATCTTGCCTGATGTTGACGGCCTGCTGACCCAAAGCAGGCTGGGCTTGGCCGCCTTGTTTGCAGACTGTGTGCCGATTTATTTTTATCATCCGCTGATCAAAGCTGTCGGAATTGCTCATGCTGGCTGGAAAGGAACCTTGGGCAAAATTAGTCATAATGTACTGCATAAGTTGGCTGCGGCTGGCGGAAAAGCTGAGGATTGCTGGGTTGCTTTGGGACCTAGTATCGGGCCGTGCTGCTATCAGATTGATCAGGCGCTCGCCACCAGTTTCAGGATTAATTTTGTCCAAAAAAATTTATTGTCGGCTCTGGGTCCGGGGACTTTTTCCCTTGATTTAAGGGAAGCCAACCGCAGTTTGCTGATTGAGGCCGGAGTTCGCCCGGATTTAATCTGGATGTCTGCAGCCTGCACAGCTTGCGATAGCAATAAGTTTTTCTCCCATCGGCGGGATGGAGCCTTGACAGGGCGGATGAGCGCCTGGATACGGCTGGTCGGAATTTGACTTAGGATATTTTGGGCATATGGGGTGACAATTTGAGAGGGAAAAAACAGCAGTATAAAGTGGTGCTGTGGAGTTTGGCCATAGCGGCTGTTTTAGGCGGCCTGGGGTTTTGGTTCGCTCATGACACAATAATCAGCAAGGGACTCGCCATTGATTATGCCCAATCTGGGGTGATTAAACATGAAATCAAGGTTACGGCAACTTTTGTTAACCAGGAATTTTTGATTTATTCCGCAACAGGCGGTAAGGTGCAGTTTTTGGGGGTTGACGGGCAGCGTTTTCGCCGGGGTGAAATTGTTGCCAAAATTCAATCTGACAATCCTGCAGACCTGACTGCCCCGGAAGGCGGTTTACTGTTTCGGCAAGTAGACGGTTATGAAACCTTTCTGACAGCTGAGAGTTTGCGCAGCTCCGATTTGGCTGAATTGCTGGCTCTCAAAGCAACGGCTCAGGAAACGGATTCTGTCCTGGCCGGGGGAGCGGTTGGCAAGATTGTTAATAATCTGGTACCGACCGAAGCTTTTGTGGCAATGACCTCTCTGGAAAATATGGCAGTTGACAAGAAAATGAGTTTTACTGTGGCTGATCAGGTTCAGTCCGCCAAAGTTATTCTTCTCTCGGAAAGCCCTTTGGGAGTTATTGTTCAGTTCAGCCGGTTTGTGGACAGCTCTGTGGAAAAGCGGCACCAGGAGATCATCTGGAATTCCCGCCCGCCGGTGAGCGGTATTATTATTCCCCTGAGTTCTTTGTGGCTGCAAGGGGAAGAACAGGGGGTATATGTAATAGCTGAAGGTGTAGTACGCTATCATAAAGTAAAAATTCTGGATCAAAGTGAGACTCAGGTTTGTGTGGAAGGTTTGCCAAGCGGTATGCCTGTTATCACTAATCCCAGAAAAGGAATCGATGGCCTGGCTGTTGCAAAAAAACAGTAGCATAACCCAGAAGAGGCAGGAAATAAGGCCGGGTTTGTAGAAATGTTGCTGGAATAGGGGAGAGTATTCATGGAAATTGCCCGCAGACTTACAGAAATAAAGCAGAGAATCGACCAGGCGGCCAGAATAGCCGGCCGGGATCCCGGGGAGATAAGGTTACTCGCTGTTTCCAAGACTGTTCAGCCTGGGATTTTGGAGGAAGCCTACAAGGCAGGGCAGCGAGATTTTGCCGAAAACAGAGTACAGGAATGGCTGACTAAAGCAGCGGTCTTGCCTGCAGATTGTCACTGGCATATAATTGGCAGGCTGCAAACTAATAAAGTAAAGTACCTGGATCAGAGGATAACGATGATCCATTCGCTTGATCGTTTGGATCTCCTGCAGAAGCTGCAGGAACAGGGTGTCAGACGAGGCCATATCTGGTCTGCTCTTATTCAGGTCAATATTGCCCGCGACAGGGCAAAAACAGGGTTACTGCGGGAAGAAACAGCGGATTTTCTGAGGGAAACAGCGGCTTATTCAAATGTCCGGGTGCAGGGTTTGATGACCATAGGTTCCTATGAAGCTGACAGGCAGGAAACAAGAGAGCTTTTTCGGGAACTGCGCAGCTTGCGGGATGATTTGGTGCAGAATTTTTCCGGAAAAATAACTTTGCCTGAGCTATCGATGGGGATGAGCCAGGATTTTGAAATCGCTATTGAAGAAGGCGCCACTATGATACGCGTGGGACGGGAGATATTTGGTGAGCGCTAAAGGCAAAATATTATCATATTATTTTGTTTTATTGGTTTGTCATAAGGGGAAACCCTTAAAAATAAATTCAAGGAGGAAAAGACATGCCGAAATTCGTGGACAAGGTTATCGAAATAATGGGATTCGGGGATGAAGAGCCGGAAATGGATATGGAGATGGAAAGGGAAGAGGAAAGAGAGGTTGTTTCCCGTGATGAAATGCGTTTAAACAGAAGGAACAACGCTCAGGTTGTCAGTATTCATTCTCAAAAACAAATGCGGGTTGTAGTATTTGAACCTCAGTCTTTTGAAGACGCGCAAAATATTGCTGATCAGCTTAAGAACAGACGTCCGGTTATTGTTAATCTGGAAAATGCCGAGAAAGTATTAGCTAAACGAATAGTTGACTTTATCAGTGGCACAACCTATGCCCTCAGCGGCAATATGCAAAAAGTTGGTAATGGCATTTTTCTCTTTGTACCTAATAATGTAGATATTTCCGGAGAGATCCGTTCTGCGGTTAGTGAAAGAACCATTATTTGGCCGAAATCTAAATAAGGAGGGATTTTCATCTTAGTTTTCATAGGTAACCTGGGAGACATAATAATAACTCTCCTGACTTATGCCATAGTGATTCGAGCTTTGCTTTCGTTTTTCCCCCATTCTCCGAACCAGCCTCTGATTCATATGCTTTATAGGGTAACAGAGCCGATGTTGCAGCCTTTTCGGCGTATTCGCTTCAGCGGAGCTGCCGGTACTATAGATTTTTCTCCCTTAATTGCTTTGCTGGTGCTGCAGTTCATAGTCAGACCTCTGTTTTTTGCTTTGATCAGGCTGTTGATGGGCATTTGATTTGGTATGAAATCTTACTGCAGACGGGAGTCCCTGGGCTATTGGCAGGATCAGGAAATGTCTCAGCTGGCTGCTCGTATTGTGGATAAATGTGACTTGGCAATACATAGCGATACCGTACAGGTCACCCCTTTTATTCCAAAAGTAATGAAGGAATGGATGGAAAACTTTCTGAGCAGGTATCATTATTCTTTTTTAGGTGAAGGCGGGTTTCCCGGGGCGGAAAGAGTTCGTCTGGTAATTGCTGCTTCCGGAGCTGAGCTTAGAGTTGAGGATGCCGAAGTGGTACTTGTTTGGATTAGGCCGGATAAGCAGGCTGCAGATCCGGAACATCGCCAGGTGCTTGGTGCTTTAATCGGTTTGGGACTCGGACGGGAAGTTATTGGCGATATCTGCCAGGGCCAGAAGGGAGTTTATGTAGCTGTAACCAAAGAAATAGCTCCTTTCCTAATTAATAATTGGCGAAAAATAGGTAAGACAAGTATTGTTGTTAGCTATCCTGAGGAAGAATTGGCTTTAGAGCCGGATCAGGGTGAAGAACTTCGTATTACCGTTGCTTCTTCGCGTCTTGATGCTGTGATTGCCGGGGGCTTTGGTGTTTCCCGGACACTGGTCCAGGATTGGATCGCTCAGAAAAAGGTTAAATGCAATGATCTGACAATACTGAAGAACGAGGCAACAGTTCGTATCGGTGATATGATTTCGTGCCGGGGACAGGGTCGTTTATACTGCAAGGAGGCTATGGCAACACGCAAAGGGCGTACTGCATGGAAAGTCGTAGTGTTCAGGGCTAAGCGGCATAGAAGGGATGATAATAAATGCAAATGACGCCGATAGATATTCGGAACAAAGAGTTTCTAAAAGGGCTCAGGGGTTATCAATGTGCGGAAGTTGATAAGTTTTTGGAAACCGTCAGCAAGGAATTTGAGATTTACTACAAGGAAAACATCGAACAGAAGGAAAAGATCGAAAAATTGGAGGCCGAATTAGCCCATTATCATAAATTAGAGTCGACCTTGCATCAAACCATGGTTTTGGCTCAACAAACTGCTGAGGAAGTCAAGCTTGCTGCTCATCATGAGGCCGGACTGGTCCTGCGGGAGGCTGAACAGGAAAAAAATCTCAAACTAAGCGACGCTCAGCTCAAGTATGAAGAAATACAAAATGAAATCCAGAATTTGAACCAGAAACGGGAATTGATCAAAACACAACTGAAATCATTTCTCACAGCCCAGCTCGATTTGGCCGGAGCTGTTGATACTTTCGGTAATATTTCCTGAAACTTGTGTTTTATTGCCGGTCAGAAGTATAATTAATTATGATCCTGAAAAGCGTTGAAAAGGCCCTTCTTTGTCTAAAAGACTCCGAACAGCGAGCGGGAATGGTGTGAGACCGCGGAGTTAAGCAAAGATTATCCCCTTTGAGTGAAGAACTGAACTCCAGTAAGTTCTTTCCGGTTAGTCGCCGTTAGCAGACTTCCAAGTGGCTTTGACAGCAACAAGGGTGGTACCGCGAGCAATCTCGTCCCTTTTTCGGGGACGGGTTTTTTAATTGAGTTTCGAGTCTCGTAAGGCGAGCATCGAACCTCGAATATTAACCTAGGAGGTAACAAAATGGACTATCGTGATACCCTGAATTTACCGCAAACCAGTTATCCCATGCGCGGGAATCTCCCGAAACTGGAACCGGAGATATTAAAATCCTGGGAGAAAAATAACCTCTATGAGCAGGTGCAAAGAGCCCGTATCGGCTGTCCGCGTTTTGTGCTGCATGATGGACCGCCTTATGCCAATGGAGATATTCATCTCGGTCATGCTCTCAATAAGATCCTCAAGGATATTATCGTCAAATACAAAACTATGGCTGGTTTTGATGCGCCCTATATCCCGGGATGGGATACCCACGGTCTGCCCATTGAACAACAGGTGATCAAGAAATTGGGCCTTAACAGACATGCAGTCTCCACTTTGGAGTTTCGGGCCAGATGTCGGGAATATGCTGAAAAGTATGTGGATATTCAGCGGGAGGAATTTAAACGTTTGGGCGTGCGCGGCGATTGGGATCATCCTTATCTCACTCTGCATAAAGATTACGAAGCCGCTCAGATTGGTGTCTTTGGAGAAATGGCTAAAAAAGGCTATATCTACAAGGGCTTAAAACCAGTGTACTGGTGTCCCTCCTGTGAAACAGCTTTAGCTGAAGCGGAAATCGAATATGCAGATAAGACATCGTCGGCTATTTATGTTAAGTTTCGGGTACGGGACGGGAAGGGAATTTTAGGTGAAGATCAAAATTATGTAGTGATCTGGACGACAACCCCCTGGACCTTGCCTGCGAATCTGGCGATCAGCGTGCATCCGGATTATACTTATGTGGTGGTAAAAGCCGGGGAGGAATCCTGGCTGGTAGCCGAAGGTATGCTGGATAATCTGCGGGCTTTATGGAATCTGGAACTGCCGGTGGAAAAAACTCTTTCAGGCAAGGAACTTGAGGGTATCATTTGTCAGAATCCTCTTCTGGCTAAAGATTCGGTGCTTATTTGCGGTGAGCATGTAACTCTGGAACAAGGAACAGGTTGTGTGCATACTGCACCGGGACATGGGGAAGATGACTTTGTGATTGGTAAAAAATATGGTCTGCCGGTCTTCTGCCCGGTCGATAACCGGGGAAGATTTACTGAGGAAGCAGGTATTCATGTTGGCCTCAAAGTGGAAAAAGCTAATCCGCTGATCCTGGAAGACCTGCGCCAGAGCGGTGCCCTGATCTACGATGAAAAGATCGTGCACAGTTACCCCCACTGTTGGCGCTGTAAAAACCCAATTCTCTTCCGGGCCACGGAACAGTGGTTTGCTTCAATCAATGGTTTCAGAAAGGCAGCTCTGGCAGAAATCGATAAGGTGCGCTGGATTCCGGCTTGGGGCAGAGACCGCATTTATAATATGATAGCTGATCGCGGCGATTGGTGTATATCCCGGCAGCGTACCTGGGGTGTGCCTATCCCGATCTTCTACTGTTCATCCTGTGGTAAAGAAATAATCAATGATGCCACCATTGCCAAAGTGCGGGAGATGTTTGAAGCAGAAGGTTCAGACGCCTGGTATGCTCATGAGGCCGCCGAATTACTGCCGGAAGGCTATACATGCCAATGCGGCAGCCGGGAGTTTCGTAAAGAGTCCGATATAATGGATGTCTGGTTCGATTCCGGTACCAGTCATACAGGGGTTTTAAAACTGCGGAAAAACCTGAAGTGGCCTGCTGATCTCTATCTGGAAGGATCTGATCAGCATCGCGGCTGGTTCAATTCCTCCTTATTGACCTCAGTGGCAGCATACGGCCAAGCTCCTTATCTGACGGTCCTTACTCACGGTTTTCTGGTTGATGAGAAGGGACGCAAGATGTCTAAGTCTTTAGGCAACGGTGTTGATCCCCTGCAGGTTATCAAGGAAATGGGTGCCGATATCCTGCGCTTATGGGTTTCTTCAGCTGACTATAAAAATGATGTGGCTGCCTCGCCCCGCATCATGAAACAAATGACTGAAGCTTACCGTAAAATACGCAATACCCTGCGCTTTTTATTAAGCAATCTCAATGATTTTGACCCGGCTAAAGATAAGGTAGCTTATCAGGATTTGCAGGAAATCGACCGCTGGGCTTTGCTCAAGCTGACCAAGGTTGTCGAGCGGGTGCTGCAAGGCTACGAGAACTATGAATTTCACTGGGTTTATCACACTGTGCATAATTTTTGTGCTGTGGAACTGAGTGCTTTGTATATGGATATAGCCAAGGACCGCTTGTATGTCGAGGGTCAGAAATCGCTGCAGCGCCGGGCTGCGCAGACAGTGCTTTATGAAATCCTGAATGCCTTGGTACGCCTGCTTGCTCCGATTTTATCCTTTACGGCCGAAGAGATCTGGCCCTATGTACCGGGTGTAAGTACGGGTTCCATGGTGCAGCTTGCTGATCTGCCGCAAGTCAGGGAGGAATGGCTGGATGAAAAACTTGCGGAAAAATGGGATAAGGTGTTGGATTTACGGACAGATGTCTCCAAGGCTCTGGAAATAGCCCGGCAGGAAAAAAAGATCAATCATCCATTAACTGCCCAAGTAGATCTCTATCCAACCAGGGAACAATACGAATTTTTGCAGCTGGTGCCGAATCCGGCCGATATCTTTATTGTTTCCGTGCTGAATGTCCATGATCCTGAGGAACCTCGTCCCCAAGGTTTGTGGCAGGCTGAGGCTCATGAAGGTTTGGCAATCATGGTCAGTCCGGCCGCAGGAGAAAAATGCGAACGCTGTTGGATGTTCAATGAGGCTGTCGGAAAGAACGAGGCCCATCCCACCCTTTGTCCGCGCTGTGTCTCTGTTATCGCGCAAAACTTCTAAAGTTAAAAGAGAAGGTGCTCAGGCTCCTTCTCTTTTAACCCAGTTTCTGGCTGTTATTATTATTTTTAGTTCGCGTGGCCTATTTATCCATAAGTTTAGAGATGATAAACTGTTTTTGCATTTAGGAACAGTTAGGGGGAGGTAGCAGAAATGTATATTGAGGTTCTGCCTTATGCAGGTTCTGCCATGACAGTGAGTTTTGCGCAGAAAGTGGTTGTTATTATCGATGTTTTACGGGCTACCAGTACTATGGTTACGGCCCTGGCCAATGGCTGCAAGGCGATTATTCCGGTTCTTACTCCTGAGGAAGCCCTGGAAAAACGTTCTCTGATGCCAGGAGCCTTATTAGGCGGAGAACGCCAGGCTCAATGTCTCGAAGGTTTTGATTTCGGCAACTCGCCCTTTGATTATGTCCCGGAAAAAGTGGGCGGGAGAAGGGTGATTATGACTACTACCAACGGCACCCGCGCCATCATGGCCTCAAAGGGGGCACCTTACATATTTATGGCTTCATTTCTTAATTCCCAGAGCATAACCTGGGCGGCAGAAAGGAAATTAAGGGAAAACCCGGCTTTGGAAGGGCTGGTTATCCTTTGTGCCGGGACGAATGACAATTTTGACTTGCCGGATATATTATGCGCCGGGATGCTGATCGAAGCTTTGGGGACAGATGTCGAACTTAATGATTTAGGAATAGCTGCCCGCATGTTGTATCAGCTCAATAAGAACAGTTTGGTGGAGACAGTTTTGCAGAGCAACCATGGGCAAAGGCTTATTTCTCTGGGTTATGAAGATGATGTTATTTACTGTTCTACATCCAACATTCTGCCGATCGTACCCTTGCTGGTCCGGGACGAAGTCATTTGGGTTACCGAAGGAATGGCAGATTTATGAGATCCGGAAATTGAATTGGAAAGCTGAATTAATAATTGCAAGAGGATGGCATTGTTGCACTGCCATCCTCTTGTTTTATTTTCAGTATTTTGGCGCTATTGTTTCTATATTTTCTTTCTCAGACTTTTGGTAAACTCTTCAGAGCAGTATCCAGTGCTTCTTGAGGCAGGCTGTAGTCCTGAAGCTGGCCGGATAAATAATTGTCGTAGGCTGTCATATCAAAGTGGCCGTGGCCGCTGAGACCAAACAGGATTGTCTTGGCTTCGCCGCTTTCCTTGCAGGCCAGGGCTTCATCAATAGCTCCCCTGATTGCATGGGAAGATTCCGGGGCGGGAACGATTCCCTCGGCGCGAGCGAAGATCAGAGCTGCTTCAAAAATACTTCTTTGTTTAACTGCTTTGGCTTCAATCAAACCGTCATGATAAAGCTGGGATACCAGCGGAGATTCGCCGTGATAGCGCAAACCGCCGGCGTGGATTCCTGCCGGCATAAACTCCTTGCCCAGGGTATACATCGATAAGAGGGGGGTCATTCCGGAAACATCGCCAAAGTCATAGGCAAATGTTCCCCTGGTTAAAGAGGGACAGGCTTCAGGCTCCACAGCCTGGAGCCTTACTTTCGTTCCTTTAGTCAGGTTGTCGTAAACGAAGGGGAAGCCAATTCCGGCGAAATTACTGCCGCCGCCGCAGCAGGCGATAACAATATCCGGATAAGCATCCGCTTTGGCCATTTGGGCCTGAGCTTCCAAACCGATGACAGTCTGATGCAGCATGACATGATTGAGAACACTGCCCAGGGAATAATTCGTATCGGCGCGCCCGGCGGCATCTTCGACCGCTTCACTGATTGCCATCCCCAGGCTTCCCAGGGAATCGGGATCATTAGCCAGAAACTGGCGGCCGGCATTGGTGCGGTCACTGGGACTGGCTATAACTTCAGCGCCGAAAATCTGCATCAGGGAACGGCGGTAGGGTTTCTGCTGATAACTGATTTTTACCATATAAACAGTACATTCCAGACCGAAAAAATTGCAGGCCATGGATAATGCACTGCCCCACTGGCCGGCTCCGGTTTCTGTGGAAAGTCTTTTAATCCCTGCCTTTTTATTGTAGTAGGCCTGAGGAATGGCCGTGTTCAATTTATGGCTGCCGGCGGGACTTGCGCCTTCGTACTTATAAAAGATTTTGGCCGGAGTGCCCAAGGCCTTTTCCAGCCGGTGTGCCCGAAACAGAGGGGATGGCCGCCACATTTTATAGAGTTCGCGGACTTCTTCCGGAATTTCGATCCAACGTTCCTGGGAAACCTCCTGCATGATCAGATCGATGGGGAAGATAGGGGTTAAATCAGGTGGCCCAGCGGGCTGCCTGGTTTGGGGATTGAGGGGCGGTTTGGGTAAGTTAGGCATATCAGCCATAATGTTATACCAATGAGTAGGAATTTCTTTCTCGCTCAAATAAATTTTGGTATCGCTCATCTTGCTTTACACTCCCCTAATTTAATC
>DATMYJ010000296.1:0-2956 GCA_035561015.1 Desulfitobacteriaceae bacterium
CTATTATATTTCAATTTGGGCAGCTTCATTGGGCAGCCACCTCCTTAAAATCGCACAACAGGCTGAAATAATAAGTATCTGAATCCTTATTCTTGGTAACGGAATTGATCTGGACCCTGCTGAACAGACCGGCAGCCTCCAGATTGTGGCTTAATTCAGCTGCTGTCGTCCAGACGGAAGCGTTCCCTTTCAGAGTGAGTTGGGATTCTTTTAAATCCAGGTAAGTTAGACTGGCGGCAGCAGGAAAGGCGTTCTGTATCTTGTCCAAAAGTTCAGTGCCGACCCGGTCGGTAAGTACTATCTTCTGCGCAGCCTTCTCCAACTCAGCATCATATTTAACCATACTCTGGCTGGCTACTCTTTTAGCGTCGGTCACTTCCAGCCTGGCACTGACATCCTGCGCACTCAGGAATTTCCCACTATTCTGAATGCTGCTGTACATATACAATATTCTTAAACCTAAAATACCATAGAATAAGACGATTATCAGGATTACTCCCCAAATAATTTTACGAGTTCTTATAGTTTTTTGCCGTAGCTGTGCTTTCTCTTTGCTAAAAGTGGAAAAAAAGTTGATATCGTTCATGTAATCACCTGCTCTCAAAGCCTGATTAACGCCCCGGCGGCGTTGACAATATTAGCAAGGGCGGGCTGATTATCCTGCAGTTGAATTGTATTGAGCCGCTGCAGTTGTTTGACTTCAAAACCCAGGCCCTGAGCCAGATAAGGGGCCAGTCCTGTCAGCGGTGCCCCTCCGCCCATCAGATAGATCTTATTCAGCACCCTGCCACTGCTGCGGCTCTGGAAATACTGAACTACTTTGCGCAGCTCTTCCAACAGATCACCATATAATGGTCTGACCGCTGTCAGGATTTCGTAATATTCCGGAGTGTTCGCTCCGGACAGATATTCCAGCTTTTTATTTTCCGCCTCTTCCTCAGGTATAGAAAGCAGCTTAGCCAGCAAGCTGTCAATTGCCTTACCGCCAAAACCGATAGCCCTGAAGAAATCCAGATTGCCCTGAGAAAGCAGATAGATCATACTGCCGGTATAACCGATATCCAGAAGAATATAACTTTCCTCCAGGGTTTCTCCATTGATCACCGGCTGGCCACTAAAGAGCTTGGAGATAACATTAGGATGGATATCCAGGGCTTCGGGTTCCAGCCCGATGTCTTCCAGCAGTCTGAGATAGCTTTCGGCTATCTCTCTATTCAGAACTGCTACCCTGATCTTGACTTTTTGCTGGCCTTTTTCCTCAAACTCAGCAATCTTCCTGTACTCGACCAGGTCGCTTGCGGAAATTCCGAAATATTGGCTAATCTCGTTATCTATCATTGCCTTCAATTCCTGGGGATCCCCGGCCGGGATAATAAATTCACGGATAATCACACTATTGGAATTAATAGTGATGGTGGCTTTTTGTGAAGATGCGGCGATCCTGTCCAAAGCAGTCTGCAGGGCCAGGCTTAGGGTTTCCTGTTTAGCGATCAGACCATCCTTGATTGTTCCCCTGGTAAGCTCAACGATGGTGCTGTTGAATATTTTAACAGTTGTGCCGCTTACTTGTCCTTCCACCAAGTGGATGTTTCTGGTTCCGATGTCAAATGCCAGATATGTATTTGACAAACATATTCCTCCTTTGTCTCTCTATTTATCTCTCTCGGTGTTTAGCCGATGGTGGAGTATACTCTGAACATTGCCAGCATAATAGAGACTACAATAAAGCCAATAACAGCCGCCATAATAACGATCATTAACGGTTCGAAGAAAGCAAGCATGCGCTGGATAGCCACCTCCACTTCCTCATCATAATAGACAGAGGTCTTCTCCAGAATCTCCTCCAGTGATCCTGATTCTTCCCCAATGCTGATCATAGAATAAATCATGGCCGGAAAAATTCCAACTCTCCTGACAGCCTGGGACAGGCTGGAGCCTTTGCTCATGTCTTCCTTGGCCTCCAATAGACCATCGGCAACAACCCTATTACCCAAAACCTTGGCGGTAATCTCCATACAGTTCAAAAGCGGAATGCCGCTGCTCAGGAGGGTGGACAAAGTCCTGGTTAAACGGGCGCAGATAACTTTAATCGTGACGGTCTTGAACAACGGAATTTTTAGCTTGGCTCCGTCCCAAAACAGTTTACCCTTGTCGCTCTTAAGGTATTTATTCCAGCCATAGATCAAAGCTGCGAGACCCAGCAGAATAATATACCAGAAATTTGAGAAAAACTTGCTCAAACCCAAGAGCATCCGGGTAGGCAGGGGCAAAGCTACTCCGCTGGCTTCAAACATACTGACAAAAGTCGGCAGGACGAAGGTCAGCAGTATAATAACAACAAAAATTGCCACTGCACTGAGAATAATCGGATAGATCATCGCGGAAATGAGTTTTGTTCTCAGTTTGCGCTCCTTGTCGAAATGCTCAGCCATTTTTTGGAGCACCAAATCGAGTTTGCCGCTGGCTTCCCCGGATTCCACCATATTAATGAGTATTGCCGGGAAAGCATCGCCTTGCTTGCGCATAGCTTCAGATAAAAGATCTCCTTTTTGAACAGCCTCATAAACCTTGAGAACTACAGCCCGGCAATTTTTACTTTCGGTCTGCTGGTAAATAACATCCAGAGCTCTGATAACAGTCACCCCGGCCAGGAGCAGGACATTAAACTGCCGGCAAAATATAGCCAGATCTTTAAGTTTCAATTTATTGGAGGTGCTTCTGCCCAGGTATGCTAAGGAGTTAATATTTACAGGCTGACGTTTCTGACTTACTTCCAGACAAAAAAGCTGGCGTTCCTTAAGCGCCTTATAAAAACCCTGGATGTTATCCGCTTCCAAGACACCGCTGATTCTATTCCCGGAAAAATCTTTGGCCAGGTAATTATAGAGAGGCATTAATTGATTCCCTTCCTTTCACTTTCTGAGTGAATAAATCATTGTCCAGATTATAATCTGTC
>DATMYJ010000297.1:0-4327 GCA_035561015.1 Desulfitobacteriaceae bacterium
TTACTAAAGGGTATGTTCTTAGAACAACGGAGAACATTCTATTTGGTAGATAAATAAGAGGGCTATTTCCCTTTCCTTGGTATTTCAACCATTTGGCAGCGCAGGAATCGTTGGGGAAGAGGTTTGAACAGAATAAATCCGGAGATCAATTCAATTGGCAAGTTATAAAGACTCAGCCTAAGAAGGCCAACAAACCATTCTGTGATGTAGTACATTTTTATCAGATACTCAAATAAGGATAAAAGATGATATTGATTGTAAGGGGGAAATAATTATGAAGAAGAAAATCATGGTAATTCTATTTGCATCTGTCCTGACTGTCGGCATTTTGACAGGCTGTGGCAGTAAATCTAACATTAATTCTAATACATCAAATACTTCTGATACATCGAATTCTGCCGAAACATCTCAAACAGAATCCAACTTGCTTTCCAAATCCTTTGCGGACATGATGAAGAGCGGGAAATACCTGATGCATTACAAAATGACAATCTCTCAGGATGGGAACTCAACGGAAGCAGAAATCACGACAGCTGTTGATGGAAACTCAATTTCTAGTATTTCTGTTACCAATGGTGTTAAGTCACATATCGTAATTAAAGACAAGACCATGTATATGCTTAATGATACAAACAAAACCTATACCAAAATCACAATTCCGGATACAGCAAGCACCCAGTCCGGATCGAACAAGATTGATACCAACGGACTTATCTATACAGGTAAAGGCATGGCAACCCTGAACGGAAAAGAACTGAACTATGAAGAATATAAAACCGATCAAGGCACCATCCGCTACTATTTTGACGGTAATAAACTTTATGCTATTGTTGTGAAATCTTCCGGCAGCGAAATGGTAATGACAATCATAGAATTATCAAACAATGTAACTGCAGATATGTTTGAAGTTCCATCCGGTTATACCGATACCAGTGCCTCTGAGTAACTATAGAACTATTAAACAAAAAAGGGGGAAATAGCATGGATCTTATCGATAAACTTAGCAGTTTTGCCAAGGATGCTATAGATAAAACCAGCGAACTGCTGGATATTACCGGCTTGAAAGCCAAAATAACTGCCGAGGAAACGAAAATCTCTATTTCAAAAGGAAAGATAGGAGAGCATTACTGGGAAAAATTTCAGGCAGGTGCAGAGCTCGATGAAGAAGCTGCAGCGCTATGCACTGAAATTAAAAACAGCCTTACAACCATTGAAGGATATAAGGCTGAAATAGAGAAAATTAAGGCAGGTCAGGAAAAGAATCCGGGGGCGGCAAATGTCTGTCCTTCCTGTGGCCAACCAGTAACTGAAGGAGTTAAATTCTGCAGCGAATGTGGGGCAAAGATCGAATAAGAAAACTAAGCCCAGGGTTCAAAAAATTATAAAACAGCCCACAGTTCTTAGCGATCCAAGAATGCAGGCTGTTGTTTTTCAAGTGTTCGATTTGTGCTGAGGGTAAAAAATTTGACTCTTATACCTCTTACCCCTTCAGGATTTGATGAGACTTTGTCAAATCCTGAAGGGGTAAGAGTCATTATTAAGTTATCTAATCTGTTGTTGCAAAAGCATTGGCCGAATAGCTGCTTGTGTCACTGCTGTTATGAGCTTGAACTTTATAATAATACGTTCTGCCCGAGGAAAGCCCGGTATTGGTATAGTATTCTCTGGAAACGGTAGCAATTCTAGTATAGCTGCCGTTGGATGAGGTCGCTCTGTAAATATAGTAAGAGGTGGCATCTGAGACTGAATCCCAAGTCAGGTAGATTGAACTGGAACTCAAAGCTGTGGCATCTAAATTAGTCGGGGCATCGAGTGAAACTCCAGAATTTGTCATTGCATCAACCCGTGAAGAATAGGCACTTGTTCCTGAACTATTATGAGCCTGGATCTTATAATAATAAGTTGTGTCCTCAGAGACATCGGTGTCATAATAGTAAGAAGTGTTTACTATATCAATCCTGGAGTAGGTTCCTGAATAAGATGTTGACCGATAAATATAATATGAGGTGGCATTTGAAACTGAATCCCAATCGAGATCGATTTCATTCGGACCGACAGCTGTAGCTGAGAGATTATCCGGAGCAGAAAGCGAGCCAGATGACCCGGAAGTTGATGAACCAAGATCCCGCATAACTCTGTCTGAAACGACCGCCGTTCCTCCGAAGGCAATATAATCAATCACATCTTGATTATTTAAAAAGTTGGTAGTTGCTCCGCTCACAACACTGCTGACTAAGATAATTGGGGACTGTTCGTTGGAAGCAAGTGCAGATCCGGCTAAGGCATCCGGGAAATTTTCACCTGTGGCGATATAGCAGGTGGTAAAATCCAAATCGTTGACATATTCTTCAACAATTCTCAAGTTCGTTTCATAGCGGTCATATCCGCTAAGCCGGGTTGGCGAGGGAAGTTGATTATATACATAACTGCCAATAACTCCAGTACCGCCGACGACAACGGTGTCTTGAATATTATCATTGAGATATTTTTTTATCACAGCAGGTAACTGATCTCTGGTTGCTAACAGAATAGGGTACCCTTTCATTGAGGCAATAGGAGCAATCGAGAGCGCATCCGGGAAATTTTCTCCCGTTGCGATGACTGCCTGGCTGGCAGAGCCTAATTTTTCTGCTACTTTAACAGAAGTTTCGTAACGATCACTGCCGGCTATCCGGATGACGGTGATTCCCATATCCTCGATTTTTTGTTCAACTGCAGAAGAAATAACACCGGTTCCACCAATAATAAAGACTTCTTGAACGTCTAAGTTTGATAAAGCATAGCGTGTTTGATTTTCCAAGGCAGATCTTGAGGTTAACAGGATCGGAGCGTCATATTTCCCTGCGAGCGGGGTTCCACAAAGAGCATCCGGGAAATCCTCGCCGCTTGCAATCACAGCGTAGTAGGATGACGACCAGCCTTCTTGTGCAATTCTTGCAGCTGTTTCGTACCGATCCTGACCCGCAAAGCGATTAAAATTACTTTCATAGTAACCGGAAGAGTAAGTTGTGGCAGAAGCGCTTGCGGAAAAGGAACTCGTACCGTAACTATTATGAGCCTGTACTTTGTAGTAATATGTGGTATTAGCCGACAATCCGGTATCTGTATAGGTTTCAGAAGAAACGGTCGCAATTCTTGAATAGGTGCCTGATGAAGAAGTCGCCCGATAAAGGTAATATGAAGTTGCATTATCTGCGTAACTCCAGTCGAGGTCGATAGAACTGGAGCTTTTGGCTATAGCATCAAGGTTATCCGGAACATCAGGAATATCTGAAATATTCGGTGAGGAACGCGATACAGTAGCAGAAGCCCTGTTCGAATATTCACTTAAGCCATAACTATTATAGGCACGTACCTTGTAATAATAGGTTCGACCTGTAGTAAGCCCTGAATCATTGTAAAAAGTCGCTTTGACTGTTGCGATTTTAGTATAGGTTCCAGAAGATGAGGTTGCCCGGTAAAGATAGTACGAAGCCGCATCCGTGGCTCCATCCCAGTTTAAATCAATCGAATTAGAGCCAGTATCATGGGCAGTGAGATTTGTTGGAATATCTGGAATCCCAGTCGAATCAAAAGTTTTTGCGTTAGCTCCGGAAGAAAAAGTACTGAGCCCACTCTCATTATAAGCTTTTACCTTATAATAATAAGTTGTCGAAGCCAATAGACCAGAGTCAGAATAGAAATTATCAGTCACTGTAGCAACTTTGGAGTAAGTGCCCGAAGAGGAGGTCGCTCGGTAAACATAATACGAAGTTGCTCTGTTGACTACTACCCAATCTAAGCTGATTGTACTGGAATTTTCAGCTGTTGCCGTAAGACCGGTTGGTGCTGAAGGAATAGCCGGAGCAGTGAGCGTTGTTGCTGAATCTTTGTTTGAATATGTGCTTACCCCTCTGTTATTGGCGGCTTGCACTTGGTAGTAATACGTAGTGTTTACTGTAAGACCTGTATTATGGTATGTTGTATCTTTCACGCTGTTAGCTATTTTTGAGTAGGTTCCATTTTCAGTGGTTGATCTGAATATATTATACGAGGTTGCGTCAAACGCAGGATCCCAGGTTAATTCAATTTCTTTGGAACTGATTGCAGCTGCAGTTAAATTAGCAGGAACCTCCGGTACCCCTGAGGGAGCTGATGTGACAGCATAGGCGTAAGCAGAAAAGGTGCTGGTTCCATTGCTGTTTGAAGCTTTCACTTTATAGTAATAACGTGTTGAAGCTAATAGACCCGAATCGGAATAGGAATTCGTTGCGACAGTATCGACTATGGCATAATTACTATCAGAAGTAATTGCTCTATATATAGTATAGGTGGAGGCATCAGTTAC
>DATMYJ010000298.1:0-2329 GCA_035561015.1 Desulfitobacteriaceae bacterium
ATTTCTTTACCTGATAGTAAATATCAATGCCTCCGCTCGAATCCAGCTTTAATTTGCCTCGGTAATATAAATACACCAAATGAGCCAGTGTTTCGGTCAGGGCAAAACGTATCTCGTGAAAACTCAGGTCCTGACTAAAAACCCGCTGACAGACCTGATAGGCAGTAGAACCGCTGCCGGTATGATACCACATCAATTCCAGCCGTTCCTGGTGGTGAATCTCTAATTGTCTGATCCTCTCTTCAACATTTTGAAAAAGTTTACCATGGGCAGGCAGCGCCAGCTCGCAACGAAAGCGCCTAATACTGTTTATGGAATAAAGGAAATTATCCAGAGGGTCGGGATCCGCGTCCGGCGGCGGCCAGCGGCTGACATTGGAAGTAATTTCCGGCAGCAGATGATCACCCGCAATAAGAACACCGCGTCCGGCATTATGAAAACAAATATGGCCGTCAGAATGCCCCGGAGTCAGGATAACCTGATATTCGTGATCACCCAAAATTACTTTATCCCCGGCCTGCAGCGCTGTCAGGTTGGCTGGGGGCTGGGTGTAAGGAATCATCCGGGCCAGGGAAGCAATGGCTTCTTTAACCACATCTGCCGGCATGCCATTAGTTCGGAACAAAGAACCCATTGTCCTGAGGATATAGTCGCCATTTTTCCAGTAACGACTGACGCGATTGGCATCAATGGCCCCTATATAGACCGGGGCCGCGGTCAGCTTTTGCAGCCAGCCCGAACAGCCGTAATGGTCGGGATGAAAATGGGTGATGTAAATTCCTTTGATATCTGAAGGTTTGAGGGAATGTCTCTGAAAAAACTGCCGCCAGCCTTCATAGGTAACCTCACTGCTTAAGCCCGTATCCACCAGACACCAGCCGTCTTTGCCTTTGAAGGCATAGCAATTAACATGATTTAAGCGGAAAGGCAAAGATAATCTAACCTGATAAATACCCAAATGTTCGTGCACAAGCATAATTATTTCTCCTTACCTGTTATTGCACCTGCCGTTCTGCCGGCAGGAAGTTTTTAACCCTATCCCTGTTTATCCTCTACCCTGTTTCTGTAGCGGCAAATGCCTTCAGGGCAAGCAATCTCCAGCTCCCCTTTGTGCAAGAGATATACCAGGTGAGCCAATATTTCCGCCATAGCGAAACGGAGCTCGTTGCCGCTCAGATCCGGACCGTAGATTTGCCGGCAGACCTCATAAGCGGCAGCTCCCCTGCCGAGACAGTTTCTGATCGCTGCCAAGTGTTTACTATGATAAGATTCCAGGCGGCTGATTCTTTTGGCCAGACTGGGAAAAGACTTGCCATGAGCAGGCAAAATCAACTTGCAGTCCAAAGAGCGCAAGCTTTCCAGAGAATGCAGGAAATCAGCCAAGGGATCGGGTCGTGCCCCTGCCTGCGCCGATAAGCCAATAATGGATGAAGTATCCGGCAACAAGTGATCACCTGAAAAAAGCAAGCCCTGCTCCTGATTATAAAAACAGATATGGCCGTCAGAATGGCCCGGGGTGAGGATAACCCGGAATTCATAATCACCAAGAGTTACCATCTGCCTGTCCTGCAAGACTGTCAATTCTGCATGGGGTAAAGTATAAGGGATTATCTCTGCCTCCGCTTCCAGGACCTGCTTTCGGGCCTCTAAGGGCATGCCATTGCAATTGTACAAATTATCTATTTCCGGCAATAGATAATCACCCTTTTTCCAATAATCATTTATTCTCACGGCATCGAAGGCCCCTATGTAAACAGGCGCTCCACTCAGCTTCTGCAGCCAGCCTGCACAGCCATAGTGATCGGAATGATAGTGAGTTATATAGATCCCTTTGATATCAGCAGGACCTATGGCCTGCTCCTCGAAAAACCGCTGCCAGACCTGATAGCTGGCCTCCCGGCTTAGACCCGCATCAATCAGACTCCAGCCGTCTTTTCCCCGCAGGGCGTAACCATTAACATGCTTCACCCTGTGCAGCAAAGGCAATTCAACTTTAAAGATCCCCAATTGGTTGTGAAGCAGCATAGTTTCTCTCCCCAGTGTAAGATAACATCTTTTTCCTGCCTATTAATCCCTGTCCTAACTATAACCTGTGTGCCAGACATTCTGCAAGAAACTTATCGCCTGCAGCTCAGTTGTCGGTTTAATATGGCACAAAAAAGCAGATAGTTACCGGCAATAAGAAACGGAAAAACAGCAGTCATCGGCAAATATCGGCTTTTAGCCATAGCTTTTTTAATAATTTAACCTATAATAAGATTAATAAGATTTACTGCAACAATTAATTGATTTATTGTTATGATTAAACATATTTTCGAGACTATATATG
>DATMYJ010000299.1:0-4877 GCA_035561015.1 Desulfitobacteriaceae bacterium
CTTTTAATATTCCTGTCTAATCAACTATTATGTTCCATAATTCCAGTATGCGATTCAACTCATCCTGAGAAAAATATTCAATTACTATCTTCCCCTTCTTGTCACCGCCCTGAAGTTTGACTTTGGTCTGAAAATAACTATTAAGTTTCTCTTCAATGTCCAGCATAGCATTCTTTCTGTCTATTATCGCCTTCTCCGGACGGATCTCATCCTCATCTCTTTCCTGCGCATCTCTATCTGTCAGCCTTTTCAATACTATTTCTGCTTCCCGCACGGACAACCTTTCCTGAGCAATTTTTTTGGCCACTATTACCTGTAAGGAGGTATCCTCAACACTTAATAACAGTTTAGCGTGGCCCAGGGTTATTTCCTCCCGGCACAGAAGAGAAAGTACCGGTTCCGGCAATTTAATCACACGTAAAAGATTGGCTATAGTTGGCCTCCCCTTGCCTACTCTTTGTGCAACTTGCTCCTGGGTCAGGCCATACTCTTCCATAAGCCGCTGATAGGCAAGTCCCTCATCGACTGCCGATAATTCCGCACGCTGGATATTCTCAACCAAGGCCCTCTCGGCACTTTCCTGCTGACTGCATTCCTGGACCAGACAGGCTATCTTTTCGAAACCAGCCATTTTGGCAGCCCGATACCTTCTCTCGCCAGCAATGATAATATATCTGTCTCCATCTTCCCGTACCAATATCGGCTGCAGCAAGCCGTGTGTCCGCAGTGATTCCGCCAGTTCAGCCAGGTTTTCGGGATCGAATTCTCTGCGTGGCTGATTAAGATTAGTCTCAATTTCTGTTAAAGCTATCTCCTTAAAGCCCATGTCCGTCGAACTATCAAAAATCAAAGCATCCAAGCCTCGCCCCAAAGCACGTTTAGACACGTTCTAATACCTCCTCTGCTAGATCTCTATATACTTCTGCCCCTCTGGAACGCCCATCATAATAGACAATTGGCTTACCATGGCTTGGAGCCTCACCCAAACGTACATTACGAGGAATAATAGTTCTGAATACCTGATTTCTGAAATATTTCTTGACCTCATCAACTACCTGGATCGATAAGTTGGTACGAGCATCGAACATGGTTAATAAAGCCCCAAATACGTTTAGATCAGGATTAAGATGCTTACGGACCCGCTCCAAGGTGTTCATTAATAAGGTCAAGCCTTCCAGCGCATAATACTCACATTGCACCGGAATCAGAATATCAGTAGCAGCAGTTAAGGCGTTAAGTGTCAGCAGTCCCAGGGAAGGCGGACAATCGATAAATATTAAATCATAACCGTCTTTGATATCCTTCATAGATTCAGCCAGTTTGCTTTCTCTGGACTGCTGATTAACCAGTTCGATCTCCGCACCTGCTAATTCTATTCTGGCCGGAGCTATCTGTACATTAGTAAAAGCAGTGTCTTGAATGACTTGCCGCAGTGGCAGATCTTCGATTATCACATCATAAATACAGTGTTCCAGCTTTTGTTTATCGATACCCAAGCCACTGGTGGCATTCCCCTGAGGATCAAGATCCACCAGCAAAATACGCTTCCCCAGTTCACCTAAACAAGCGCTTAAATTAACTGCCGTAGTGGTCTTGGCTACACCGCCTTTTTGATTAGCTATGGCTATTACCCTCGTCAAAATGCGCACCTCTTTCTTATCAAAGCTCAAACGTCATGCTCATGACCTTAGATTATAGAATCCAGCTTCTTTTTCAGCACCTGCTTACCTGTTTCGAACCTCTGTTAATCCCTTCCCCTTATACTAACAAAACTTAAGACATAAAAAAAGCGCCAATAGCGCTATAATGGATTTTTTGCTGGAATTCCGGGTTTTCGCGGATATTTTTCCGAGGTAGGTGCAATTTTTCGGATAAGAACAAGCGTTCGGTACTCAGCTCCAGCACCTAAAGACAATCTCTTGACAGTTTCCACTTCAGCATTCAGCTGAAGCAAGGCTTCCCTGGCCTCCGCGATTTCCGCATCAGCGTTAGAGCCTTTCATAGCAATAAACTGGCCGTTTACTTGCAGCAAAGGAATGGCATACTCCAGGAGGACAGAAAGCCTGGCAACAGCTCTGGAAGTAACAATTTCAAATCCCGCCCGATACTTTCTGTTTCGTCCTAATTCTTCGGCCCGGGCATGAATTATCTCAACTTCTTTTAAACCCAGCCTTTGGACAACTTCCTGGAGAAAATCTAATCTTTTCCTTAAGGAATCAACCAGAAAAAGCTGCAGATCCGGCTGCACGATTTTCAGAGGTATACCGGGAAAACCAGCCCCAGTTCCAATATCTGCCATTTTTTTACCCCGCAAATAACGTCTTACAGTAAGGGAGTCAATAAAATGTTTTAAGACGATATCATCAGGATCGGTGATGCTGGTAAGATTCATTTTCTGATTCCACTCTAAAAGCAGATCACCATAAAGACAAAACTGGGCCGCTTGTTCTGCTGTTAACTCAATACCAACCTTTGCTGCTGACCACTCCCTTAATCTGGCTATCCATTGTTCAAACATTCTGGGCCTTCCTCCGTTCCTGTTCCAAATAGACAAGCAGAACGGAAATATCCGCCGGACTTACTCCCGTTATGCGTGAAGCCTGTCCGATATTACCAGGCTGAACCTCAGCCAGCCTCTGTCTTCCTTCGGTCGATAATCCTCGTACTTGATCATAATCAAGTGTAGCAGCTAATTTTTTTTCCTCCAACCTGCTGAACCTGTCGATCTCCTCAAGTTGTTTTTGTATATAACCAGTGTATTTTATCTCGATCTCCGCTTCTTCCAGTACTTCATTGCTATAATTTTCTATATCAGGCAATACATCTCTTATTTTTGCCAGGGAAATCTCCGGTCTCTTGAGCAATTCCTGTACTCTTATGCCTGTTTTCAAGGGAGCAGAGTTAATTCTGACTAAAACCTCCTGCAGGTCTTGCTGGCGGGGGGAAAGGACAACTGTTTTCCATATTTTCTTAAGATCATTTAGTTTTTGGACTTTTTCTTGATAACATTGCCAACGCTGCTCATCGACTAAGCCAATCTCCCGCCCCCTTTCAGTTAAGCGTAAATCAGCATTATCCTGGCGCAGTATCAGCCTGTACTCCGCTCTTGAAGTCAAAAGACGATATGGTTCCTTGATGCCTTTGGTTATCAGATCATCAAGCAAGACCCCCAGATAGCCTTCAGAACGCCGGATAATAAAAGGTTCCAGACCTCTTGCCCGGCGGGCGGCATTAATGCCGGCTATTAGCCCTTGGGCTGCCGCTTCTTCATAACCTGATGTGCCGTTAAGCTGTCCTGCAGTAAACAATCCTGGATATTTACGTACCTCCAGAGCCGAGGACAACTGATATGGTTTCACATAATCGTATTCAATAGCATAACCAGGGCGCAGCATCTCGGCTTTCTCCAGTCCCGGAATACTGCCCAAAATCTCTGTTTGCACCTCTTCAGGCATACTTGTCGATAAGCCGGCTACATAAAGTTCTTCACTCTTCCAGCCTTCCGGCTCCAGAAATAGCTGGTGAGAATCTCTCTGGGCAAAACGTACTACTTTATCCTCAATAGAAGGGCAGTAACGCGGACCAATGCCTTCTATCTCACCGCTGTAAAGAGGAGCACGATAAAGATTCTGCCTGATAATTTCATGTGTTTCGGCAGTAGTATATCCTAACCAGCAGGGTGCCTGTCTATCTGTTTCATCCTGCCAAAACTGACTTTTCCCAGGCATAAAGGAAAATTTTCTAACCACTTTATCGCCGGGCTGAATAATAAATTTTTCGAAATCCACATAACGGCGATGAATCCGGGGCGGAGTTCCTGTCTTAAAACGCCCCAGTTCTATCCCCAGGCCTTTAAGTTCCTCGGAGAGGGTCACAGCAGGCATCTGGCCATTAGGCCCGCCCTGATACATAGCTGCCCCAACAATTATCTTGCCTCGCAAATACGTGCCGCTGGTTAAAACGACATTTTCGCTTTCAAATCTAGCACCGTTTCGAGTTACTACTCCGGCAGTTTGGCCATTTTTAATCACCAGCCTCTCCACCAAAGCCTGTCTTAAAGTCAGGCGCGGCTGAGACAAAATAAC
Organism: Desulfitobacteriaceae bacterium; assembly: GCA_035561015.1. Classification (GTDB taxonomy): domain Bacteria; phylum Bacillota; class Desulfitobacteriia; order Desulfitobacteriales; family Desulfitobacteriaceae; genus UBA2264. The sequence goes on from DATMYJ010000299.1 coordinate 4,086, forward strand.
CTTGAGCATATGAGAGCGGTAAGCGTTTTTATCAGACTGAACCCGTAAGGCTTGGACAGCTGGTCCCTTACCCAAGTTAAGCATCCGTGCCTGAATAGATGTTTCATCGGCAGCCAAGGCCATTTGCCCACCCAAGGCATCAATTTCTTTCAGCAGATGCCCTTTAGCCGGACCTCCCAGAGAAGGATTACAAGGCATATGAGCCACCGTGTCCAAATTTAAAGTCAATAAAAGAGTATCACAACCCAGGCGGGCAGCCGCTAAGGCCGCCTCACAGCCCGCATGGCCCGCTCCAACTATGATAACCTCATATTTTCCTGCAAAATACTCCACCAAATCCACATTAATCCTACTTTCCAATACAAAATCGCGAAAAAATTGTTTCCAGCAAATCCTCTTGCACATTATCTCCGGTCACTTCAGAAACATACTGCAAGGCTTTACGGATATCGATAGAAAGGATATCCCAGGGAAAACCGTTTTCCAAGGCCTGCAAGGCAGCATTTAAAGCTGTTTCAGCCTTTTCCAAAGCTGAGATTTGCCGGACATTGGATAACAAGGGTTCACTCAGCGAATCACTGTCAGCACTGAAAACCCGTTTCTTTATTTCTTGTTCCAAACTGTCAAAACCCTGATGACATACTACTGATAAAGGTATCCAGACCTCTTCCCGCAGAGGCTGCAGCGGCAGCTCCCGAGCCAGCAAATCTATTTTATTGGCCAGAACAATAACTTTATTGCCATAATTTTCTATTATTTTTACTTCGTCACTTGTCAAAGGATGGCCTGCTT
>DATMYJ010000300.1:0-4517 GCA_035561015.1 Desulfitobacteriaceae bacterium
GTAATGTGGAGTACTTCGTTACTGTTTGTTTCAGCAATAATGAATATTTCTTCATTGCTTGTTTTGATATCATCAAGTGTGCGTTCCAATATTTTGCCTAAGGGATCAGACAATCCTCTTCACCTCGTAAAAATCATGTTGTTATGTTGTAATTCGACATATAAATTATATCTCCTACCGCTGATTAATGAAAGCCTGTAATTTTGTAAAACCTAACAATTATGAAAGACATAGACATGCACTGATAATTTATTGCATTCTGCAAAACAAACTGCTATAAAAAGAAAAGGTCTCCATTACAGAAACCTGACAGAAACTTGAAATTATTGGTTCTTATTTTTTAGCGGGTCCGGAAAACTTTAAGATAGGAATCAGCGTAAACACTCTTATTTAAAAGTATTTCACAGGTTGCCGCAACATCGATCAGGGCATCATCATTAGCATCCATAATCGCTGCATCCAGTCCACACGCCATAGCCATAGCCAAATAAGTGCGGTTAATCAGCCGGCGTTCAGGAGATTTCTGAGAAACATTAGAAAGGCCCAGAACAGTGCGCGGAGCGGGATCGGCAAGAGTTTTGATTTGTCTTAAGGCCTCCAAGACTTCAGGGGCATGCTCCTGAGCAACATTACAGGGAAGAATAAGCGGATCAATGAACAGATCTTCCATATAAAGGCCAAATTCATCGGCCGCAGCTACCAATTCCAGAGCAAAAGCAACCCGGTTTTCAGCATCTTTCGGGATACCCTTATTATCCATAGTCAGTCCAATAACCTGAGCATTATACTGTATTGCCATGGCAAAGACGCGTTCGATTTTGGCCCGCTCCACAGGTACCGAATTGATCATGGCCGGGCGTTTGCATAGTTTCAGCCCTTCTTCAATAGCGTTATAGTTTGTGGAGTCCAAAGTCAGCGGCAAATCAGACACTTCCTGAATAACCTGAACCATCCATTTATAGGCTTCAGGACGTTCTCCGGAGGGAATTGCCGGGCCAGAATTCACATCCAGATAATGCGCCCCGCCCTCTTCCTGTTTAGCCGCCCAGAATTGCAGAGGCTTGGGATCCTTATTGCGCAGAGCTTCCCCAATGTCCGTAAACATACCGTTGATACGTTCACCAATTATTATCATCTGAGCACGACCTTTCTTCAGAAAACTTCTTTATGATCAATTGCCTTCCATGAGGTCTGCAATATTATCCTGCACCAATTTCACTGCTGCAGGATTACGCATTATTAGAATATTTGCTCCAGCTTGCAGAATAGCAGAGGCAGTCAAAGCCTCCCAAAGAGCAGCTCTGTCTTTCAGTTCACCCCAGCCTGGATATTCTTCTGCCGAAACATTGGCTTCTTTGGAACGGTTTGCTTCATAACCCACCGTGCAAATTACCGGCATGGAGAGCATTTTATCGTTGCCCAGGGAACCCAACCGGATCCTTTCCATAATAGAGTAAGCATATTCTATTCCAAAACCGAGGCCGCCGATCATCGGGTCAATAACAATCCGGTTTAACGGCAAGCCCATTTCACTGATCAAAATATTTAATTGCTTACATATATTGATATCTAATGGTGAACGGGCTATAACACTATGCTTATGAACCATGGCCGCTGCTACTATAGATTTGTAATTATCCTGTTCAGCCAGACCTAAGAGCAGGTTTTCCCCGGCACATGACTCGGCAACTGCTGCTATGACTTCGTTATCTTTTTCGGCATTTTCACAACCGCAAACAATCAGCGGGACACCAACTGCAGCCAGAATTTCCCGGGTAATACGGGAGCAGTCTTCGGGACTGTGATTGACTCCCTCAGGATCAGCACCGATCAGTTTCAGATAAATCAAATCAGCGCCAAACTCCTGGACACATTTTCGGGCCCAGGCAGCCGGATTATCCAGAACACCAGCAAAATTTGCTTTAAGAGCCTCATTCCAGGGCGGGACAATATCATTCACTTCCATAGCAATTATCGGCTTATTTTCTGCTGTTCCTTCAAACTGCAGAAAAGGCAGGGTTTTGTCACCGCCAACTGTAATTACAGAAGTCCTGGTTCCTCCTTGTGCCGAAGCAGCTCCCAGAATAACTTCGCCAACTTTACTGGGGTATCTTTCTTTAACCAATGTTACAGGCATAAGCTACACTCCTTTTAAGCGGAATTTTGATAAGGGAATATCTATCTTGAAAATAAATACTTCGGAAGGTACAAGTACACATTCACTATCGCTACAGAACTGCTCACTAAACTGCGTAGTTAAAATGCCAAACCTCCGGGATAGTCTGCATGTAAACCGTGGCATTTCTTAACGCTACTCCGTTCTAGTTCGCTTACGCCCTTCCGCGAAAACAGTTCTCTTTACACTTGTATCCCCCTCCAATAATTTTCACTGCTGGTGCTTAAGCAACCATGTGAGTCTCATTAATAAAATACAAGATAATTCATGATGCATTAATTAATTTGTCACCGAAGGGAAAAGCGACAAATCAGTATGAGGCAGAAACAGGGCCGAGACAAACTCATCCATAAATACAGGGCCGACCGACAACTCGATATAGGTAATTTTATGGCTTAATTCCAATGCTTCCTGCCAGGCATCCTGCGAAAGCAAGGCCAGGCGGGCACCTTTTACTGAGGAATTACCGATAAACTGATAATTTTCCTGCGGCAGATCCGGTAATAAACCGATTTGCACTGAGTCGCCGATATTAAGATAATTTCCAAATCCCCCGGCAATAATAATCCTGGAAATCATATCAATTCCTATACCCATCATGGTAAGGAGAGATCTTATTCCCGCATAGATTGCTGCCTTGGCCCGGATAAGATTTTTGATATCATTTTCTGTAAGAACAATATCCTTTTTTATTCCCGTTTGGTGAGCCCAGGCAATTATAAAGGACTTGTCATCTTCTGTCAGGCGAAACCGCTTGGCAAACAGGCGATTATCTGTTTGAAAATTCCCAGCCCGGTCAATGATCCCGTTATAACGTAATTTGGCCAAACAATCTACCAGGCCAGAACCACAGATACCTTTAGGGGCAACATTGCCAATGACGTCGAAGGAAATGTCCAGGTTTGAGTTGTCAATATTAATACGTTCGATAGCCCCTGGCATGGCCCGCATCCCAAAAGTTATCCCGCCGCCTTCAAAACAGGGACCGGCTGAACTGGCACAGGAAACCAGCCAGTCCTTATTTCCCAAAACGATTTCTCCATTAGTACCGATGTCTATGAAGAGAGTAATTTCTGCCCTGTGGGCCATATCAGTGATTAGGGTACCGGAAACAATATCCCCGCCCACATAACTGGCAACTGAGGGGAAGATATGAACCAAGCATTCCGGCAGTATCTGAAGCCCGATCTCCCGGGCTGTAAAAGAAGGGATTTCGTTCATTGTCGGGATATAAGGTTCGAGCCGAATATAGCGGGGATTTATACCTAAAAAGAGCTGGGTCATAATCGTATTACCGGCGACAACAGCCGAGGCTAAATCACTGCTGTCAATATTATTGCGAGAAAGAATTCCGCCAATCAGTTTGTTAACTGTTTCCATTACAGCCTGTCGCATTTCCCCCAAATTTTCCGGGGCTTCACCCGCATAGATAATGCGCGCTATGACATCATCGCCATACCTGGCCTGTTGATTATACGTACCCTGACTGTCGACAGTTTCCCCAGTCATAAGATTGATCAGCAAGACAACTACGGTCGTGGTTCCAATGTCAATTGCCAAGCCAAAAGCCGGACGGTCATTACCTTTTTCAATCCTGGTTACTGTGTACCCATTTGCCAGTGATGTTAAAGAAACAGACACATCCCAGGCAGCCTGACGCAGAGTCTCCGCTAAATTTTGCAGAATTGACAGCGGGATAGTGATTTGTTTTTCCTCTGTCCGCAGAACCCGCTTTAACAGCAGCTGCAGCCTGGTCCAATCGGCGGCATTATCCGTCAGGGAAGGCTCGCTCATTTGCAGGCGTACTTTGGTTGCCAAGGGCTGCCGGCCGTACCGAAGTAACAAGTCTTCCTCACTTTCTCTGATGCAGCCGCTCTCCCTGTCTTCCAATAGAAGTGTTGGCATACCAATGTTAGTCGTACTCGTTATACTGTCTAAAGTTAGAATTTGATGTTCCTGCAGACGGGATTCCGGGGGAATCTCCACAGTCACGTCTCCATCAACCAGGGTCTGACAACTTAAACAAATCCCCTGGGCGATTTGTTCCCGGGTGAGGCTGCCCCTGCCCATAATCCTGGGGTGACCGCCTAAGACAACCACCTTGCAGGCACCGCAACACCCTTTTCCCCCACAGCTGGATACCAGGGTTATTCCAGCCTGAGAGGCGGCATCAAGCAGAGATGTGCCATTTTCAACTTTAACCAGTAAATTATCAGGCAGGAACTTAACATTACTCTGGGACATGGTGCTTCACTTCCTCATTTGAACACTACATGAAGAACAATAATACCTGTATCGGTTATCTTTATAGCATCGCAATATCACCAATATTTTAATATAT
>DATMYJ010000301.1:0-2095 GCA_035561015.1 Desulfitobacteriaceae bacterium
AGTTGTCTGACAGCGTCTTTTTCTATTTTAAGTAAATTTTTTTCGAAATATATCGAAATCAGGCAGGAAAATCATAGCTAACGGAGAATAAAGTGGAGGTGTGTGGTGGAAAGTGGAGGGTAATTCTCTCCGAGCAGGTGAACGATGATGTTTATGGGAGAATATTTACATACTATTGACACTAAAGGTCGGGTAATTATGCCGGCGAAATTTCGTGAAGCCTTGGGGGTGCGTTTTATAGCTACCAAAGGCCTGGATCACTGTTTGTTCATTTACCCCATGACGGAGTGGACTGAATTGGAACAAAAACTACGCACCTTGCCTTTTACCCAACCAGATGTTCGGGCTTTTGTGCGCTTCTTTTTTTCCGGAGCAAATGAATGTGAAGTGGATAAGCAGGGCAGAATCCTGCTGCCGGCTAATTTACGGGAATATGCCCAACTGGAAAAAGAAATAATTTTGGTCGGTGTATCCAGCAGAGTGGAAATTTGGAGCCAGGCTTTATGGTTAGATTACAGCAGCCAGGCGGAAAGTGCCTACGTCAATTCTGCTGAATCTTTGGTTCACCTGGGGATTTAGGAAAGGGACGAAGCGCTTTGGATTTTGAACATGTAACAGTCTTGCTGGAAGAGACTGTAGATCTGTTATTGACCGATCCCGACGGGATCTATGTTGACTGCACCATTGGCGGTACCGGACACAGCAGACTTCTGCTAAGCCGTTTAACACCGCAAGCAAAGCTGATCGGAATAGATCAGGATGAACGGGCGATCAGTCATGCCCGGAAAGTCTTCGCCGGGGATGAACGGGTAATCCTGATCAAAGAAAATTTTCGTTATCTGGAAAGAATTTTGACTGAATTGGGGTTGCTCCCCGTGAAAGGGATCATGTTTGATCTGGGGGTTTCTTCCCCTCAGTTGGACGAAGCTGCCCGGGGATTCAGTTACATGCAGGATGCCTGGTTGGATATGAGAATGGATAGTTCCTCAGGCCTGACTGCTCATGAGATTGTAAATTCCTGGGAGGAAAAAGAGCTGGAAAGGATAATCAGACAATATGGTGAAGAACGGTGGGCGAGACGTATTGCACATTTTATTGTCGAGGCGCGGACGAAAAATACTATAGAGCGCACTGGCCGGCTGGTAGAGATTATCAAGGCTGCGATTCCGGCTGCTGCCCGGCGCGAAGGTCCTCATCCTGCCAAGCGCACCTTTCAGGCATTGCGGATTGCGGTTAATGATGAACTGGGCGTCTTGGAGCAGGTTTTGGATCAGGCTTTAAGTTGTCTTGATGGCGGTGGCAGGGTGGCTGTGATTACCTTTCACTCGCTGGAGGATAGAATTGTAAAAAATAAAATGCAGTTGTGGACAGGCAAATGTACTTGTCCGAAAGATCTTCCCCTCTGCCGCTGTAGAGCACAAAAGCTGGCCCGAATTATTACCCGTAAACCTTTACTCCCTTCGGAGCAGGAAGTGAAAAATAATCCGCGCTCCCGCAGCGCTAAACTGCGGATCGCGGAGAAATATAGTGTTAATAAATAAAGAGGAGGAATACCCCTTGGCATTGGCACAGAAAAAAGTATTAGAGCAGCCGAAACAGTATGCGAGGAAACCTGCTCGCCGGGCTAACAGGCAAGCCCGCTTGAGAAGTCTCCTGATCCTGGTGGCGATCGCGGCTGTAACCGGCGCCATTGGCGTGGAAACACTTAATCTGACAGTAGTTAAAGCGGCCGAAGTTCATGCTTTGGAAAAGGACATAACTGCACTTAAAGCCAACAACGATCTTTTACAGGTTAAGGTTGATCAATTACGTTCAATTGGACGTATCGAGAGCTCTGCCTTGGCTATGGGTATGGAAAAACCCGAGGGAACAGTGTATATTTCGAAAAATATAGCTGTTCTTAATGAACATAACAATGCCTCAGTTTCGCCGCAAACTATTGCATCACTGCCTGAGAATGAGAAAAATAATTCGATAGTTAAACAGTTTGCCCACATTATTACCGGGTTTTTTACTTCTAATCAATCCTAAGGGAAGGTATCTTTACATACGCGGAAAAACTGAGAAGATAAGGGGCTGTCATGCCCCTTTGTTG
>DATMYJ010000302.1:0-9628 GCA_035561015.1 Desulfitobacteriaceae bacterium
GAAGTCCTACAGAGGACAGCCAACGGGTTTTTTTATACTATATGTTTCACTTTCTCAGTAAGATAATTATCGACAGAAAAGAGGGTAATGAGAGCATGGAGACAGTTAATCACAAAAAGAAGATTATTGTCTATGACACCACTCTGCGTGATGGAGCCCAGGGGGAAGGAGTCCATTTTTCAGTCAAAGATAAATTGCTTTATGTTCAAAAAATGGCAGAAATTAAGATGCCTTATATTGAAGCAGGCTGGCCGGGAGCAAATCCCCGTGATGAAGAGTTTTTCAGACGGGTAACACAATTGCCGCTTAAAGACACTAAAATCGCTGCTTTCGGCAGCACCTGCCGAGTCAATGAATCACCAGAACAGAGTGATATCCTGGCTAATTTGCTGGCTTCAGCAGCTCCTACGATAACTATCTTCGGCAAGACCTGGAATCTGCATGTCAATGAGGTCTTAAGAACAACTCTGGGAGAGAATATCCGGATGATCAAAGAATCTATCGAATTTTTGACGCGCGCAGGCCGACAGATATTTTTTGATGCTGAGCATTTCTTTGACGGCTGGCTGGAAAATCCCGCCTACGCCCTGAGCTGTGTGGAGGCTGCTATGGAAGGTGGAGCCTCGGTGATAATTCTCTGTGATACCAATGGAGGAGTTATTCCCACGGATATAACCAGAGGAATCCGGGACGTTGCCAGACATCTTTCGCCTAAAGAACTGGGAATACATGCCCATAATGACAGCGGGTTAGCAGTGGCAAACAGTTTGGCTGCTATTGAGGCCGGTGTCAGCCAGGTTCAGGGAGCCTGGAATGGCTTTGGTGAACGTTGCGGCAATGCTAACTTGAGTACGCTGATACCTTTGCTGCAGCTAAAATTAGGATACTCTCTCATGGATAGTTCGGTTATTTCCCAGCTTACCTATCTTTCACATTATGTAGCTGAATTGTCAAATTATCCTTTTGATGAAAAACAACCGTTTGTGGGCAAGAGTGCTTTTGCCCATAAGGCTGGCATGCATGTTGACGGTATTCTCAAAACCAGAAGATCGTTTGAACATATAGCTCCCAGCCAGGTTGGCAACGAAGGCCGGATCCTGATTTCGGATCAGGCTGGAAAAGCTAATATTTGGGAACGCATGCGTCATTTTCAGCCTCAGATCCTTAAGGATGATCTGAGGGTTGAAGAGGCTATGGCTCAGATTAAAAGCCTGGAAAATCAGGGTTTCCAGTTTGAAACAGCTGAAGGTAGTCTGGATTTGCTTTTGCAAAAGGTTCTGGGTTTGTTTAGCCCGCCATTTCAACTCCTGGACTACCACGTCTGGAGCGATCCAATGAAAGGAGACCTTGATTCCGTAGCTGTAGTTAAACTACAGGTTGATAAGGAGACTGTTCATATTGCTTCTGAAGGCTGCGGACCGGTAAATGCCCTGGATCAGGCTCTGAGGCAGGCTTTGAGGGCCTTTTTCCCAGCGATTGAAAAAAGTGAGCTGGTGGACTATAAAGTCAGGGTTCTTGATGAGTCCAGCGGTACCGAGGCAGTGGTTCGGGTTATTGTGGAAACTCGTTTGGAAAATGAAGAATGGGGGACTATTGGGGTTTCTTCAAATATTTTAAAAGCGAGTGCCCAGGCCTTGTTGGATTCCCTCTATGTAATAATCGGCAGGGATCTGCTGAAAAAGAAATAAATCAGAGCTAATAGTCAAAATTGCATAATGATTGTCAAACTTGCTTATTGACTAGGATGGTGCTAAACTTTAAATGCTAAACTCAGCCAGCAGCATCAGGCTCTGGCTGCATTTGTATAGAGTTGGGGGGTCTAAAATTGGATTTGGGCCGAAATTCTTCCGGGACCGGCAGAACAATCCTATTAATATTGACCGGTGCAGCCTTAGGAACATTAATAGGATTTGGTTTGGAAAAATACGGAATCCTCACTCCTTTTTTACGACCGGCGGTTATTGATGTGCCTTCCCATACCTATCTGGATTTCTTTTTTTTATCTCTTTCTTTCGGGTTTCGTTTAAATCTGACAGCAGCTACTTTATTGGGAGCTCTGGGCGGATATTATTTATCTAGGAAGTGGTAGTAATGCTCCTGCTGGCTTCTTCATCCATGCGCCGGCTCATGTTGCTGCAGAACTGGGGTTTTCAGCCACAAGTTATCGAAGTGTCTGTACCAGAAATGTTGGATCCGAATACCGACCCCAGGGAAGGGGTTAAAATACTGGCTGAACGCAAGGCTTTGGCAGGACTGGTTGTCTGGCAGAAAATCGGCGGTCGGCCGGAGGATCTTATTCTGGGTGCCGATACCATAGTAGTATGGAAACAGCAAATTTTAGGTAAACCGAAAACAGAGGCGGAAGCCAGAGAAATGCTGCAGAAGCTCAGTGGCCAAGAACATGTTGTTCTGACAGGCGTAGCCCTGCTTAGGCTGACAGGTCACAAGGAGGCTGCTGTAATTGAGACTAAAGTAAATTTTCGCCGGCTTTCCCAGGCTCAGATCGAGGCTTATGTTGCCAGCGGCGAACCTATGGATAAGGCTGGGGCCTATGCTATTCAGGGCGGAGCTCAGGAGTTTGTAGAATCATATTCAGGATCTTTAACTAATGTTATTGGCCTGCCAATGGAATATGTGTCAGCAAAACTTAAGACCTGGGGCATATCAGGTTTAATGGATAAGGATTAGAGGGCATAAGTTAAATAGCAGTTGTCTGATTGTGCCTTAGGCAGCAGTATTGGACTATGAATTACTAACTACGAATTATTAGGGTGGAGGTTATAAAATGTTCTTCAGTAAGGATTTGGGTATTGATCTGGGAACGGCAAATACACTCGTTTTTGTCAGAAGCAAGGGGATAACTGTGCGGGAACCTTCTGTAGTTGCTATTGAAGTCGGCAAAAACAATGTCTTGGCTGTGGGCGATAAAGCCAAAGAAATGATTGGACGTACTCCCAGTAATATTGTAGCTATCCGTCCTCTGAAAGATGGAGTAATTTCTGATTTCAATGTGACGCAAAAAATGCTGAAATATTTTATTTCCCGGGCTTTGGGTTCAGAGTCTCCTTTTGCCAGACCACGGGTAGTGATCAGTGTGCCTTCCGGTGTTACACCTGTTGAGGAGCGGGCAGTTAAGGAGGCGGCTATGGCCGCCGGGGCTAAGGACCCGATTATTATGGAGGAACCCATGGCAGCAGCCATTGGGGCGGGATTGCCGGTAAGTGAACCGACGGGCAATATGATAGTAGATATCGGCGGAGGAACAACCGAAGTTGCTGTGATTTCCCTGGGAGGCATAGTGACGAGCCGTTCAATCAGGGTTGCTGGTGATGAGATGGACGAGGCAATTGTTGCCCATATCAAACGTTCTTATAATTTAATGATCGGTTATCGGACAGCTGAAGAGATTAAGGAAAAAATAGGTGCTGCTTATCAGACACCAAAAATGATAACATCTCAAGTCCGGGGCCGGGATTTGCTTACAGGTTTGCCCAAAACAATCGAAATTACCGCGGAAGAAATTCAGGAGGCTTTGCAGGAACCGGTAATGGCGATCGTCGAGGCCGTAAAATCCTGTTTGGAAAAGACTCCCCCCGAATTGGCTGCTGACATTATGGATCGTGGAGTCATGATGGCTGGCGGCGGTTCCTTGTTGCGTAACCTGGACAGACTGATTGCCGATCAGACCGGAATTTCAGTGCATCTGGCAGAAGATCCCCTCTCTTGTGTAGCTCTGGGAACCGGTGCTGTAATTGAAAACACAGAAGTTTTGCGGAAAATTGCGGCACTTCAGAAGAACTAGAGGGCAGGGAGGAAATTTAGGTGGGAAGAAGGATTAATAAAACGGGAATTGCTGTTCTCGTTTTCTTTCTGTTGCTGGCTGTTTTGGTCAGCATGCACCTGACAGAACTGGGTAAAAATTTCCCCAACCCGGTAAGTGAAACGATGCAGTTTGTACTTAGTCCGGTAGAAAAAGTCTTGCTGAATTTCGGCAGTATCGTGAAAAAAAATACCAGGGCCTTCTGGAGCTTCTATGCAGTGGAACAGGAAAATTCCAGCCTGCGGCAACAAGTGGATCAATTAACAGGTGACAATCTGAAATTGAAAGAACAGGTTCTGGCCGGCATCCGCTTTGAAGAACTGGATCAGGGAATATTTCGCAGTCCCGCACTCAATATGTACACCAAAGTGGGAGCAAGTGTTATTAACCGCAATCCTACGGCATGGTACCAGACAATAACTGTAAACAGAGGCAGCCGGGATGGTGTAGCTATTGGAGACCCTGTTATTGCTCAATTGGGCCTGGTGGGAAAAGTCGTGAATATTTATGCGTCGACAGCAGAGATACTATTGATTGCAGACAGTGAAGCTCAGGTTGGGGCTTTGGTCCGTAATGATTCGGGGACGGCAACATATGGCATTGTCCAGGGAACCTACAAGCATAGTTCGCGTCTGGCTGCTGAAGGAACATTTCAAATGTTATTTCGGCGGGAAGATGATGTCAATATCTCTGATCTGGTTTTAACTTCCGGCCTGGGCGGAGTATATCCTAAGGATATTCCTGTTGGTAAAATAAAGCAGATTTCCTTGGACAGCTCTGGACTTCTCAAAACAGCATACATTGAACCACTGGTTGATTTTGATTCACTGGAAGAAGTCTATATTGTGAAGGCCAATGGGGGAACATGATGCGTTATTTGCTTATTCTTGGGATGCTGATATCAAGTTTTGTTTTGCAAGGCACAATTTTCTATTATTGGGATTGGTCCGGAATCAAACCGGATTTGGTCATGCTGCTGGTTATCTACATTGCCCTGCATAGTCGTCCCTTAACCGCTGTGCTCTGGGGTTTGAGTGCCGGTATTCTGGAGGATTTATATCTTGGCCATTTTATCGGGATGTATACCTTTACTTTGGTTGCAGCAGCATTACTGAGTTACTGGCTGGCGCAGCGCTGGTACAGGGAAAATTTTCTTTTTATCATCCTTCTGGTTTTTGCTGTTTCTTTTGCAGGTCAGCTAATCGTGGTCTTCTTGAGTCTGGGAGTGGGCCTGCATTGGTATATAGGCAATGGTTTAGGGGTTGCTGCCGGGATTGCCATTTATAATGTGATTCTGGTTCCGGCTACTTATCCCTTCATTCACCGTTCTTTTCTGCACGGTTGGTTGCGTTATCGGCCTAAATATGAGAGATAAGCAGAAAGAGCGCACTGAAAAATGAAACGGAGGAAGGGCGCCTGAGCGCGGTGAAGATAATATGGATGAGAAAGAACGAAAACCCTTTACGAAACGAATCTGGTTCTTGCGTATTGCTATAATTCTGGTTTTTTTGTTTTTGGGTTCCAATCTTTGGTATTTGCAGATAAGTCAGGCTTCCTATTATGAAACAAAGGCTAAAGGGAATGCCCTGCAGATAGTTACAATCCCGGCAACCAGAGGCGATATAATTGACAAAAACGGGAAAATATTGGTAACCAGTGTACCTAAATTTGCCTTGACTCTGGATTGGCTGGATTTGCAGCAAGCAAAAAACTATGATTGGAAAGATGTTGTCAGACGTCTGGCAAGTTATGTTAAACCTTACTGGGCTAATCCTGCCGAATCAGAGGAATTGATTACCGAAGATATTCTGGTGTTGATCCAGAACCATCAGTGGGAACGCTACCGGCCTTTAGTCATTCTGAAGGATATTTCCCCTGTTTTGCAGGCAATCGTTGCCGAACACCAAAATGAGCTTCCCGGTGTTGGGGTGGAAGCTATGCCGGAACGCATTTATCCGGAAAATTCTTTAGCCGGACAGCTGCTTGGCTATATACGGGAAATCAGCGATACAGAAATAGAAAAGTTCAATCAGGATCCGGAGGCTCAGAAAGACGGCTTCCAATATGCTCAGGGAGATCTGGTCGGCAAGATGGGAGTCGAAAAATCCTACGATTATTGGCTGAGAGGCAAGGAAGGGATTCAGCAAGTGGAAGTCGACAATAATGCCCGTCCCTTGGCTAAGCAGGTTCTGCAAAATCCGCAGCCGGGCGGAACTGTGCAGCTGACGATTGATGCTGACCTGCAGCGTGTTGTTGAGAATACTATGAATGATGTTTTAACCAATGTACAAAGAAAACATCCTGATGCTAAAGCCGGTGCTGCTGTTGTTATAGATGTTAACACAGGGAAAATTTTGGCTATGGCTTCCCAGCCAGCTATGAATCCCAACGATTTGATCGGAGTTATTTCAGAAGATACTGCAGAAAAATATTTTCGCAGTAAGGAAGCGGCTTCTTTTAACCGGGCGCTCTCCGGACTTTACCCGCCCGGGTCAACCTTCAAACCCTTGACAGCAGCTGCAGCCCTGCAGTCTGGGGTTGTTACTCCCAATGAAGCCATAAATGATGTCATGTCTTCGCTGGGCTCAGCTTCTGATCAAGCTCAGGGTTTTCCGGAATGGAGCGGCTACAGTTTTGGGATGGTGGATTTGTATAGAGGCTTAGCCTTGTCTTCAGATATTTATTTCCAGGTAATAGGGCGCCGGGTTTTTGATGCAAATCCTGAACTGATCCGCCAGGTAAGTCATGAATTTGGCTTAGGGGTGCTCACCGGTGTTGATCTGCCTGGAGATGCTCAGGGCATAGCTCCTTCAGCTGAATGGAAAAAATCATATTTCCAGCCTGATTATGATAAGCAGAGGGATGAAAAACTGAAGGCAATTGAAGAAAATTACACAGCTAAATTAGCTGCAGCTGCTGACGACAAGACCAGACAGAAACTGCTGCAGTCCCAGGAGGCTGAGAAAAAGCAGGTTCAGGTCTGGTATTTGCAGATGATTAATCAGTTTGTCAACTGGAAACCCTATGACAGTTATAATAATGCCATTGGACAGGGCTATAATGCCTATACTATTCTGCAACTGACTAATTTTGTGGCAACCCTGGTCAATGGCGGCAAACACTACAAACCCTACATCGTAGACAAGATCACAGATCCTGTAGCTGGAACTGTAATCAAAGAAAACAAGCCGGAATTGCTGAATATGGTTTCGATTTCCCCGGATAATCTGGAAATTGTTAAACAAGGGATGGCCAGGGTAACGACCGGAGAGGGAACAGCAGCCTTTCTCTTCGCCGATGTCCCGGAATTTACCGGAGGAGCAAAAACCGGAACAGCTCAGATCGGGTCCAAGAATACAATGCTGGCAGAAGTATACAATGGACTTTTTGTGGCTTTTGCCCCTTATGATAATCCGCAAATTGCTTTTGCCGGAGTTATTGAATATGGCGGACATGGCGGTGATACAGCCGGTTATGTCGCTAAAGCAGCCATTATGAAATATTTTGGCTGGAATTCCAAATAATACCAGTAATTAAGTCCCAATGTCTTTGCTTTTTTCGTTTCAGAGAAAGGGAATTACGCCTGGTCTGTAGAATAATATGAAGTCTGGTTAGAGAAAAATGGGGGATTGCAGTTTTGATGCGAACACAACATGTTGCTCTGAAGGGTACACGTGAAGGATTAGTGCTATATTTTGATCCCCGTTTGGATTTTAAAGATCTTGTGGATGAAATTAAGAAATATCTGACAGTTGCTGCTCCGTTTCTCCATGGCGCTGTGGTCCGCTGTTACGGGGAAGAAGAGGATTATTCTGCGGAACAACGTGATATTTTGGCTGCTATTCTGGAACAATTCGGTCTGCAGCTTGCCGGCTGGCTGACTTTTGCTGACCACTCTGTCGCCGAAAAACAGCTTAGGCCTGATGCTGGGTCGAAAAAAGAAGGCCATTGGGAGGAAGGGATTACGGAAGGAAACTGTCTTATTGTGGAACGGACAATGCGATCAGGGAAAAGCATCAGTTTTGACGGACATGTAGTGATTATGGGAGATGTTAATCCTGGGGCAGAAATTATTGCCAGTGGAAATATTATTGTTTTAGGGGCTTTACGGGGGGTGGCTCATGCCGGCGCCGCAGGCAACCGCAAAGCTTTGGTAACGGCTTATTATCTCAATCCCACCCAATTGCGGATAGCCGAGTTTGTGACAAGAGCACCGGATGAAGAAGTTGTTTGGCGTGGGCCGGAAACTGCCAAAATCAGTGATAACAAACTTGTCGTGGAAAGAATGATCATGAACGTGAATCGCGGAAAAAGTCCGCACAATCAGTAGATATGAGGTTCCTTGCTTATTTTGGTTGAAAGGCAGGTTTGATATGGGAGAAGTAATTGTTGTGACTTCGGGAAAAGGAGGAGTTGGGAAGACTACAACTTCAGCAAATATAGGAACTGGATTGGCTGCAGAAGGTTACAAGGTAGCACTTGTGGATACGGATATCGGTCTGCGCAATTTGGATGTGGTTATGGGTTTGGAAAATCGCATAGTATATGATCTTGTTGATGTAACCAGTGGTAATTGCCGGTTAAAGCAGTCACTGATCAGAGACAAAAGATTTGAAAACCTGTTCTTGCTGCCGGCTGCTCAAACCAAGGATAAAAGTGCTGTCAATCCAGATCAGATGAGAGCGCTTTGTCTGGAACTCAGGGAGGAGTTCGATTATACTATTATTGATTGTCCGGCTGGCATTGAACAAGGATTTCGCAATGCCATAGCTGGGGCAGACCGGGCTATTGTCGTCACAACACCAGAAATTAGTGCGGTTCGTGATGCTGACCGGATTATCGGTTTACTGGAAGCATCAGAATTAAACGATCCTAAATTAATAATCAACAGAATCAGACCCGATATGGTCAAACGGGGAGATATGATGGATATTTCCGATATCATTGATATCCTGGCAGTTGAACTTATGGGAATTGTTCCTGATGATGAAAGCATTGTTATCTCAACCAATAAAGGAGAACCTGCTGTAATGGATAAGGCATCCAAAGCAGGAGAGGCTTATCGCCGGATTACACGGCGGATTCGCGGGGAAGATGTTACCTTTATGAATCTGGATGTACCGGAGGGGTTTCTGGGAAAATTCAAAAAGTTATTAGGTATGAGGTAGCCGTGGCAGCAGAGAGGAGGAATAGTCCTTGTTGGAATTTATCAGCCGCATTTTGGGCAAGGAAAGCGCCTCAAGTAAAAATGTAGCCAAAGAAAGGTTACGGCTTGTCCTTGTTCATGATCGAACCAGTATATCACCCTATGTGCTTAATATGTTAAAAGAAGATCTTATCAGAGTAATAACCAACTATATGGAAATAGATGAATCAGCGCTGGAAGTTAACCTTAGTCAGGACGATAAGGAAGTAGCTCTGATAGCAAATATACCGGTTTTAAAAATGAAAAAGGATTTTGCGAATAAGGTGCAAAATTAAGAAACAGCCGTTAAAAAGACCGTGTGGATTTTGTCACCCGGTCTTTAATACATAATCCTTGTGAATGAGCTCAATAATGGGGGAAAAGTCATGCAGTTAAGACGAAATATCCGAAATCTGGATTATATGTTCCTGTTGTTC
Source organism: Desulfitobacteriaceae bacterium (assembly GCA_035561015.1). Taxonomy (GTDB): domain Bacteria; phylum Bacillota; class Desulfitobacteriia; order Desulfitobacteriales; family Desulfitobacteriaceae; genus UBA2264. The sequence goes on from DATMYJ010000302.1 coordinate 9,443, forward strand.
TTAATACTGTTGCTGGCATCCAGTCTTCTGATCCTCAGCACTGCTTCCATAAATGTGGATAAAGAACAGCCCTATCATTATGTCAAACTTCAGGCTCTTTGGATCAGCAGCGGTTTGATTCTGACAGGACTAATAGCGGCGATGGACTATCAGAAATGGCGCCGCTTTACTAAAGGGATATATATC
>DATMYJ010000303.1:0-2456 GCA_035561015.1 Desulfitobacteriaceae bacterium
GGACTTATCTTGACTAAATAAGGATGGCAAATAATAAATAAAGCTGGTTAAGATCAGCTTATAATAAAACAGATGCAGTTTTTTAAGGGGTGAATATTAATTGGCTTATTATTACGATGACGTTTCCAGAACGTTTAGCGAATACCTGCTCATACCTAATCTGACAAGAAATGACTGTACGCCAGGCAATGTCAAATTGATAACTCCTGTAATTAAGTTCAAGAAAGGGGAGAGATCTTCCCTGGTATTGAAGGTGCCTTTTGTTTCCGCTATGATGCAGGCGGTTTCTGATGATAATTTAGCAATAAGTCTGGCTAAGTACGGCGGACTGTCCTTTATTTTTTGTTCCCAGCCAATTGCGGATCAGGTCGAGATGATCAAGCGGGTCAAGAAATTCAAAGCTGGCTTTGTTGTCAGTGATTCCAATTTAACCATGGAACATACTTTAAGAGATGTTCTTAAACTCAAACAAAAAATTGGTTATTCCACGATAGCTATTACGGAAGACGGCACTCCGACGAAAAAATTAATGGGGCTTGTTACGACCAGAGATTACAGGGTCAGCAGGGATAACCTGGATAAAAAGGTCAAGGAATTCATGACACCTTTTTCCAAACTAATTGTGGGAAAAGAAGGGATAAGCCTGAGTGAAGCCAACGATATTATCTGGGAGCATAAATTGAATTGTCTGCCAATAATTGATGATGATCAAAATCTATGCTATCTGGTCTTTCGGAAAGATTATGATGAGCACAAGAAAAATCCTAATGAATTATTGGATTCGGAAAAAAGATTTGTGGTGGGGGCAGGCATAAATACCCGGGATTACAGGGAAAGAGTACCTGAACTGGTCAAAGCCGGGGCCGATGTTCTCTGTGTAGATTCTTCAGATGGCTTTAGTGAGTGGCAAAAAGAGACAATAGAATTTATCAAGCAGGAATACAATGATACGGTTAAAGTAGGCGGCGGTAATGTTGTCGATAAGGAGGGTTTTCTCTATCTGGTTGAGGCGGGTGCTGATTTTGTAAAAGTTGGCATCGGCGGAGGTTCAATCTGTATTACCAGGGAGCAGAAGGGAATCGGCCGTGGCCAGGCATCAGCAGTGATTGAAGTTGCCAAAGCCAGAGATGAGTACCACGAAAAAACCGGGATCTATGTGCCCATCTGCTCAGACGGGGGAATTGTTCATGATTACCATGCGGTCCTGGCGCTGGCTATGGGGGCAAACTTTATTATGATGGGCCGCTATTTTGCCAGATTTGATGAAAGCCCGGCCAAAAAGATTAAAAGAGGCAATAATTATGTCAAGGAATATTGGGGTGAAGGTTCTAACCGGGCCCGCAACTGGCAAAGATATGATATGGGCGAAGATGAGAAATTACATTTTGAAGAGGGTGTAGACAGTTATGTGCCCTATGCCGGCAGACTGCAGGACAATCTGGCAACTTCCCTGAACAAGATAAAATCAACAATGTGCAGCTGCGGAGCAATTACTATTAAGGAATTGCAGAGAACCGCCCGATTAACCCTGGTTTCTTCAACCAGCATAGTCGAGGGTGGGACACATGACATTATTCCAAAAGAAAATAATTATTAAACTTGCTGGAGTCAAGTTTGTATACAATTGAGGATTCCAAGGCAGAAACCCATAGGTAATAATCCTATGGGTTTCTGTCCTTTGTCAAAGTCAAGATCTGATTATTAATTGTCAGAGTAATTTATAACCGGATTCAGTTTTTGTAATTTTCCTGGTTTTTAATAATCCTCCGATGGCCCTTTTGAAAGCAGCCTTGCTCATCTGAAACTCCTGTTCAATCTCTTCAGGGCGGGCTTTTTCATCCAGGGAAAGATATCCTTGGTTGTCTTGCATGGCCTTCAGGAGAGTCTCGGCATCGGCATCCATTTGCTTGAAAGATAGTTCCCGGGGTGAGAGATCCAGCTTTCCGTCTTCTCTGACTCGGATTACCCGGGCTTCCACTGTATCCCCTATTTTGAGGTTACTGAAGTATTCGCTGCTGGGGATGAGACCCAGATACTTGTTATCGACAGCTACAAAAGCTCCTGTTTCCGGCTTAAGAAAATAGATTGTTCCGGTTACTTTATCGTTTTTGTGGTAAGGGCTATCTGAGGTTAAATATTTATAAATATCGGTTGTACAGCTTAGTCTGCCGCTTTTATCCAGGTACACATAGACAAGATAACTGCGGTTAATCATCAGAGGATATTTCTGTTCCCTGAAGGGCAAAAACAAACCTCTTTCCAGTCCTATGTCTAAAAATGCTCCGATTTTCGTTTGGGCAGTAACTTTCAGGCAGGCTAAATCTCCGACCTTAGCCAAGGGCTCCCGCATGGTAGCAATCAGCCGGTCTTCGGAATCTCTGTAAATAAAAACATCTAAATAATCTCCGGTTTTAGCATCTGCAGGTTGTTGTTTTAGCGGTAATAAAATATTATCA
>DATMYJ010000304.1:0-5141 GCA_035561015.1 Desulfitobacteriaceae bacterium
AATATATACTTTGCCCTGTATGGACGAGATATTTCAGTTTCGAGGCAGCTGCCGTTCAATAAAAATCAGCCAGGGAATAATTTGAGAATTGAAGGGAGAACTATTATGGAAAAACCGGCTAGTAATCCAAGTCGTATGGTCGTTGTTGAAGACAAGGTCAGCGGGGAACGGTACCTTGTTGATCTCTTAAGAGGTCAAGTATACGATAAAAGGCAGTATCAGAAGATTACATACGAAATTCCGCTGAAGAAAGAATTTTGGGACTTGCCTCGTTTGGGCAAGTGATGGCCTGTCAGGTAAGCACATTAATTCGTTCTTATTCCATACTTTACAGTAAAGAGCATATGGACTTACAGATTAAGAGCGCTGATCCATCTGGAAATTCAGCGCTCTTTTTGTTTAGCAAATGTTCTGACTTCTTCTCTATTTAATGCAGCAGTAATTGCAGGAGTTGTTTTTTTAAGGCCAGGGCTTCATTGGAAAGCAGGAGGTCAGGATCCCGGGGATGAGCAAAGGGAATGGAAAATTCCTGCAGGATGCGAGCGGGCCGTTGGCTCAGGACAACGACTTTGTCAGAGAGAAGAATTGCTTCGTCGATGTCGTGAGTGATGAATAAGACAGTATGGTGTGTCTGATTCCAGATCATTAAAAGCCAGCGCTGCATTTCCTTACGGGTCAGGGCGTCCAGAGCCCCGAAAGGCTCATCCAGCAGTAACGTTTTCCGGCCGAAAAGGATGGTGCGCAGTAAGGCTCCGCGCTGTCGCATTCCTCCGGACAACTGATGGGGATAATAGCCGGAGAAAGCAGCCAGACCGAACTGGTCCAACCATTTTTGAGCTTCTTCCCGGGCTTGGCGCTTGTCTTTGCCCAAAATTTCGCAGCCCAGGATCACATTATTTAAGAGTGTGCGCCAAGGCAGAAGCAAATCTTTTTGAGGCATATAGCTGACCTGGCCGGGTATGCCGTTGATGATTTTGCCATCCAGCAGGATTTCGCCGTTGTCGGGTAATTCGATTCCGGCTACCAGATTGCAGATCGTACTTTTTCCGCAGCCCGAGGGGCCGATCAAAGAGACAAAAGTGCCGCTCTCAATATTCAGGTCAAGCGAATGCAAAATCTCCATCGGCTGGGACAGCTTTGAGCCTCTGTAAGATTTGGAAAGGTTATTTATTACTAGTCCCATAACTGCTCCCTTGGGTTTGAGGCAAGAATTCGTTGGTATAAGCCTTGGTTGGTTCAAGCATTTTGGGTAAGAGCTGCCGGTCAACCAGCCATTGGGCATAGCGTTGCCAAACTATAGCCCTCTGTTCTCCCCAGCGCGCGGCATCATCCTGATATTTGGGACTGATCCAGGCCTGACTCTTGCGGATCAGTTCCGGGTTGGCTTCTGGAGCATTCTTGATGAGAATCTCCGCTGAATCCTGGGGATTGCTGATGGCATATTTGTATCCATCACTGACGGCTTTCATAAAACTACGTACTACTTCAGGCTTAGTCTTGATCATATCCTCGCCGGTAATCAGCACAGGAGTATAGTAGTCGAGAGCAGGGTCCACATCTTTCAGCCAAATCATATTGAGGGTCATATTGCGCATCTCAGCCTCGATACCTGTCCAACCGTAGAAAATCCAGGTCAAATCGATATCTTTACTTAAGGAAGTGAGCTGATCAGCCTCGCCGATATTAACGATTTTCAGTTTGGAAAAATCGGCATTCTCTTTTTGCATCAGGGCTTTGAGCACGGCATCTTCGGATGGCAAACCCCAGCCGCCGTATGTTTTGCCTTCGAAGTCTTTGGCCGTAAGGATATTTTTGGAGGCGAGCGAGGCAAAGCCGGAGGTGTTATGCTGCAGAATGGCGGCCAGGGAGACTACCGGAATATCACTGGTGCGGGCTGTGGTAACCTGCTCCTGCTGACTGACGCCAAAATCAGCCTTGCCGGTGGCTACCAGCTGCTCGACACTCCCATCGCTGGAAGGCTGAACAATTTTGACCTCCAGGCCCTGCTCTTTAAAATAGCCTTTTTCCTGAGCTACAAACAGCCCGGTATGATTAGTGTTGGGAGTCCAATCAAGCATGACGGTGACAGGAGTCAGGGCTTTGGTTTCGCTTCCGCAGCCGGAGAGAAGACCTGCCAAAAGAAGAACTGGAACAAGCAGTAATGAGAACACTTTTTTCATACACTTTTCTCCTTTACTAATTATTTAAGTTTGGGAATAAACTTGTTCTGCCTTGGTTTTCCTTTATCCATTATCCTGGTTTTTGGTTTGGGCCCAGGGTAAGGCAAGTTTAGCAAGCCCCGTAATCAGGGCAAAATAGAGAAAACTTAGAACGCTGATCGTAAAAATAACAGCAAAAACACGGTCAGTCAGAAAGGAATGGGAGGACCGGGTAAGATATACTCCGAGGCCGGAACTCGCACCCAGCCATTCGCCGATTACAGCCCCCATAACGCTGTAGGTAGCAGCTATTTTAAGTCCGGCAAAAAGAGAAGGCAAGGCATGTGGCCAGCGTACGATATAAAATATCTGCCAGCGGCTTGCGCCCATGCTTTTCAACAGATTGAGCAGGTCGCTGTCCGTCAATTCCAATCCCTCTATTAAACTGACGGTGATCGGGAAAAAACAAACCAGAACAACGATCAGGATCTTGGGCAGCAGTCCATAACCCAGCCACAGGATCAGCAGTGGGGCAATGGCTATCAGGGGTATCGTCTGGGAGATAATCAGGTAGGGATAAAGCAAGCGTTTAAACCAGGCTGATAGCACCATAAGCCCGGCGGTGATCAGAGCCAGCAGGACGGCCAGCAAAAAACCGGCGGATGTTTCCAGCAACGTTGTTAAGGTGTGCATCCAGATCAGCTGACGGGTTTCCCAGAAAGCTTCACCGATTTGAAGCGGCGATGGAAATAGCCAGAGGGGCACTTGAGCGGTTGTTGTTATAATTTGCCACATTCCCAGAATAAGGAGCAGGAACAACAGCGAAGGTATCTTTTTTGTCCATTTCTGGCTCATGGTTTGTTTCGGTACTTGGTGATTTTTTCGGCGATAGTGGAGCCTTTGGGGACATAATCCATTTTAATGTAGGCCATTACGCGGGAGGCACCGGCCCGGATACAGGCTTCCTGAGCTTCCTTGATAATAGCCCAGAGCTGATCAGGTTCTCCTTCCATGGTTGTTTCCATAGGCCCCACCTCATAAGGAACACCGCTGGCGGCAATGACTTTGATGGCTTCATCCACTACTTCGTAAATACGGGCTTCCTCCACTTTAGGAATGACCTGAAGAGCCATGATAATTTTTGCCATATGATCTCCTCCTTACACAGTTGTAAATAATAAAGGATAACTTTGGGTTCATAATCCCTGAAATGTCTCTGAATCCTGATGGCGCTGTAATAATGCGGGTTATAGCCTATACTGTCCGTGATAAAGCAGTCATCCTGATCCTTGTTGTCAAAAGTAAATTCAGGACGGCGATCAGAGCTCCGCCGATAAATACATATTCATAGCCCAGAACAGTCCAGACAAATCCACCCAACCAAGGTATGAACATGGCAACGACATGATCTATGGTCATGCCCATGGATAAGGTCGGGGAGACATCTTCGCTATTCAGCGCTATTTTTTTTAAATATGTAGCCCGGGCAATACTTACTGCTGCCAGCATCTGGTCAAGTACGAAAAGAGCACAGATGACGTAGAGAGAGATTTTTTCCAGCCCCAGGTTATCAAAAATACCTTTGCTGAAGGCATAACCCAGGCAGATGAAGATCAAAAAGAGAGCTTCCCCCGCCAGGATCAAACGCTCGCCCACGCTATCGATCAGGTGGCCGATAAAAGGTTTAAAAAAGATTCCCAGACCGGCGATAAAAAAACTTAAGACAGCAAAGGTGGCTACGCCCTGATTGAAGACCTTGATCAGCACCCAAGGTCCAAAGGTAAGAAAAATTTGTTTCCTGGCGCCAAAAAGGACATTCAGGCCATAAAAAACAGTATATTCCTTGCGCAGGACAAAGCGTTTTCCGATCCTCTTGCCCGCATGAGGTTTCATGAACAAAATAAGCAGGGCAGACAAGATAAAGGCGGCGGCAGAAACAGAAAACGCCAGGCGATAGTCAATTTGGATAAATCTAAATAAAAGGGCGGTCACCAGACTTGTCAGCAGAAAAGCGGCAGTATTCATGGAATTAATCTGACCCAGCCTTCTGCCCATATGTCCTTCAGTCGCCAGATTCATTCCGATGCTGTTGGAAATGGGCATGAATAAGTGCTGGCCCATACTGTAAATCAAAAGCCAGCCGATCATGGGAGAGTATTGAGGTGACCAGTAAGCTAATCCCATTATACCCAGGCCACCGAACAGATTAGCAATAGCGGCTGTGCGCACATCTCCCAGATAAAACAGGAGTCCGGTAATAAAGACAACAGCAAAACCCGGAAATTCCCGGGGTATCTCCAGAAAGGTCCGCTGCGCTATGGTCAGATGATATTTGTCGTTCAAAAAATTATTGAAAAAGGAGATATCAATACTTTGGCTGATTCCCAAAACAGCGCTGGCCAAGAGAAACAGGATAAAATCTCTATTGGCAAATCCCGGCGTTATCCATCCTCGTATTTTAAACAACTCATTTTCCTTTACCTTACAATACAGTATAGTTAATTGTCTTTTGGCAGTTTTATGCCTGCCCTAAATATATCACCCTGCTTTAGTCCCAGCTTGCTTTATACATAATATTTTCTCATTTTCTGAGCTGAAGCTGGGTATCTGCCTCTGCACTGAGATCAGACATCTCCCTCTTCAGGGACAATACAGATCAGCATAAAGGGAGCTGTGCCCTGATTGCGGAATTGATGGATTTTGCCCTCCGGCACATAAGCAAAAGAACCCGCTTCCAATTCGTAATCCTGTCCTTCCAGGTGGAGAATGCCCTTGCCTTGAGTGATATAGTTGATATGGGGCCAAGGATGGCTGTGTTTCGGAGTATAACCGCCTTCACCCAGTTCAAAGGTACGCATGACATAGCCTTGCCAGCCTTCCTTAGGGGAAATCAAGACTCTTTTGATGACATTTTTCATCTCTGGGTTATTTAAATGGATTGCGGCAACATCTCGTTCATGAGCAACTATCATGGCTTTAACC
>DATMYJ010000305.1:0-7859 GCA_035561015.1 Desulfitobacteriaceae bacterium
CTGACATTTTGTATGTTGGTTTACATTTGTATTTTTGTCTTGTTAAGAATCTTTAGGTTAGTTTATTAATTTAATTTTGAGGTGAATCAGCATATGTCCCTGAATAACAAGGGTTTTTTCATTACCAGCACTGATACCGGAGTGGGAAAAACCGTTATCACTGCCGGATTATTAGGAGCTCTGCGGAAACGTGGTCTTGACGCCATAGCAGTCAAACCCATCCAAAGCGGTGGAATCCGGCGCCAAAATCAATTAGTTTCAGAAGATGCTTTTTTTTATGGTACAGCTACAGACTTGCCCTATAGCTCTCAGGAATTAAATCCGTTTTGTCTGCAGGCAGCCCTGGCTCCGGCCGTAGCCGCCGAAATGGAAGGCCGGATTATCAGCCTGGAGGCCATCTTGGATCATTATAAAAGAATAGCGGCTAAACATCATCTTACCCTGGTGGAGGGAGCAGGCGGAATATTAGCCCCGCTGATAGGAACAAAGGTGACAGTAGCCGATCTGGCTGCCCTGATGGGATTACCGCTGCTGATAGTTGCCCGGCCGAATCTGGGGACTGTTAACCATACTTGTCTGACAGTGGCCTATGCTCAATCCCAGGGACTGAAAATAGCCGGGATCATCATCAATATGTATGACCATCAAAATGCCGGGACAGCCGAGCGCACTAATCCGGGTTTAATTGAGGCTATGACAGGGGTCCCGATACTGGGATTAGTACCCAAGGTAAAGGGGCTGGCAGTCGAAGGTGATAATCCTCAGGCCGGTGACCTGCTGGCCTTAATTGAGGAATATGTCAATCTGGATCAGCTGCTGCAAGCTGTCAATAGTTGATCTCATAAAAAGTCCAACCGGCAAAATTATTTCAAGGAGCTGAATTATTTGAAACAAGCGGATTACTCACACTTAGCCCAATGGGACAAAGATTATGTCTGGCATCCTTTTACTCAGATGAAAATGTGGCAAGCTGCTGATCCTCTGATCATTGAACGGGGGGAAGGCAGTTATCTGATAGATGTTCAGGGTAAACGTTATCTGGACGGAATATCTTCCTTATGGGTCAATGTACATGGTCATGTCCATCCTGTTTTAACTCAGGCAATTAAAGATCAGGCTGATAAAATCGCCCATTCCACTTTGCTTGGTTTAGCTAATGTCCCCTCGATCCAGTTGGCTAAAAAACTGGTGGAAATGACACCTCCCGGTTTAAACAAGGTCTTTTATTCCGATGCCGGCGCGACCTCAGTAGAGATAGCCCTGAAGATGGCTTTTCAGTACTGGCAGCAGCAGCCTGATCCTCAGCTGCAGCGCAAAAAGAAATTCATTTCTCTGGTTGAAGCCTATCACGGAGATACCGTAGGCGCGGTAAGTGTCGGAGGTATGGATTTATTTCATGCCACTTATCGTGATCTGTTGTTTGAAGGGTACAAGGTCCCCGCTCCTTACTGCTACCGCTGCTCATTGGGACAGGAACGCCCTCATTGCAGCCTGGATTGTTTACAGGCTGTGGAAGATATCATATCCGGACATCATGAGGAAATAGCCGCTATGATAATGGAACCTCTGGTGCAGGGAGCCGCCGGGATGATCACAGCCCCAGCTGGATATTTAAGCAAAATTCGTGAGCTTTGTACCAAATATAATATTCTCTTGATCGCCGATGAAGTGGCAGTCGGCTTCGGCCGTACCGGCAGCCTGTTCGCCTGTGAGCAGGAGGGCGTCAGCCCTGATCTGATGTGTATTGCCAAGGGCCTGACCGGAGGCTATCTGCCTGTGGCCGTTACTATGACCACAGATAAAATCTATCAGGCCTTTTTAGGAGATATCCAGGAAGGCAAGACTTTTTACCATGGTCACACTTTCACCGGAAATCCACTGGGCTGTGCGGCAGCCCTGGCAAATATTGAAGTTATTGAACAAAGCGGGTTAATCAAGCATGTCCAGCATTCAGCCCAAATACTCAGCAGTGAATTAGAGAAATTTAAAAAGTTGAGTCATGTAGGCGACATTCGCCAGAAAGGCTTAATGGTGGGAATAGAGCTTGTTAAGGATAAGCTGACTAAAGAGCCCTATACACTGGAAGAAAATATCGGTCATCGGGTTACTTTGGAAGCCCGCGAACGTGGTTTGATTATTCGCCCCCTGGGCAACGTCATTGTCCTGATGCCTGTCTTGGCTATGAGCGAGGAAGAATTAGCTCAAGTGGCATCTATAACTCATTTGGCAATCAAAAGCGTTACGGAAAGTGAGCAGTGATGAGGAACATGAGCAAAGTTGATTTGATTTACCGCCTGGAAGAAAAGGTTCTGGCCGGACAGGATATCTCCCAGGAAGAAGCCCGGGAGTTAGGAAAATTGAGCGGATCCGATCTCTATCATCTGTTTGCCGCTGCCGGCCGGATCCGCGATCTGCAGGCAGGCAACAAAGTGGACCTCTGTTCCATAATGAACGCCAAATCCGGTCAATGTTCGGAAAATTGCAAATATTGCCCTCAATCGGCTCATCATCAGACAGGTGTGGATGTATACGACTTACTGGGAGAAGAAGCGGTTTTGGAACGGGCGCGCCAGATGGAAGCAGAGGGAGCCCGCTGGTTCTCCCTGGTGACCAGCGGCCGGGGCATAAGCAAGGGTGATTTAGTTAAAATACTAGCCATCTTCCGGCTTTTAGCCCATGAAACCGAGCTCAAGCTTTGTGCCTCTCTGGGAACAATCGACGCTGACACGGCCAGCAGTTTGAAAGAAGCCGGGGTAAGCAGGTATCATCATAATCTGGAAGCAGCAGCAAGCTATTTTCCGGCCATTTGCACGACCCACAGTTATCAGGACCGCATCGACACCATTAAGGCTTGTCAGAGTGCCGGTTTGGATGTCTGCAGCGGCGGGATCATTTCCATGGGTGAAACCATGGACCAGCGCCTGGAGATGGCCTTTGCCCTCAAAGACCTGGGCATCCAGTCAGTGCCTCTGAATATTCTTAATCCGATCGAAGGTACTGCCCTGGAAAATCAGACCGTAATATCGCCAGGGGAAATTTTACAGACGATAGCAATTTACCGTTTTATTTTGCCGCAGGCCATGCTGCGCTTTGCCGGCGGCCGGGAAAAAGCCCTGCGCAATCTGCAGGCCCTCGGTTATCTGGCCGGGATCAATGCTGCCCTGGTGGGCAGTTACTTGACCACTTCGGGCCGCACCGTTGCTGAAGATATCCAGATGATCCGGGATATGGGGCTGGAAGCAGAGACGAATTCATAAGGCCCAGGTTATGAGGCAGGAACACTAAACCTAAGGCGATAATAATAAATTACGAATCGGGAATTGGAATTGGCGGGTGGACTTAGTGGGAGAATTCTATGCCGGCCTGGCCCGGGAGCTGGAAAAATTAGAGGAAGAGAATCTCTTGCGGGAGTTGAAAACCATCAATGGAGCGCCGGGTGAATGGGTGGAAATCCAGAACCAAAGACTGCTGAATCTAAGCAGCAATAATTATCTGGGCTTGGCCGCTCATCCTTCCCTAAAAGCAGCTGCTGTCCAGGCTGTGCAGCAAGGGGGCTGCGGAGCTACAGCCTCTCGCTTGATTGTGGGAAATTATGAAATCTATGATCAGGCGGAACAAGACCTGGCTGCTTTCAAAGGCACCGAAGCAGCCTTGATCTTCAATTCCGGCTATACAGCCAATATCGGGATAATTACAGCCCTGGCAGGCAGAGGGGATATAGTCATCAGCGACAAAATCAACCATGCCAGTATTATTGACGGTATCCGTCTGAGCGGAGCACAATTCCTGCGCTACAAACATAGCGATATGGCTGATTTGGAACGCTGTTTAAAAAAAACAGAGGGTTACCGGCGCAAACTGGTTATCAGCGACAGTGTCTTCAGTATGGACGGCGATCTGGCCCCTCTCCCTTCTATAGTTGAATTAAAAAATAAGTACGGGGCAGTACTGATGATTGACGAGGCTCATGGCAGCGGAATCTTCGGCGCCAACGGCCGGGGATTGGCTGAGTATCAGGGCGTTTCCGCAGAGGTGGAAATTAATATGGGCACTCTGGGCAAGGCCTTCGGCTCTTTCGGTGCTTACGTCAGCGGCCGAAAAGTGCTCATAGATTATCTGCGCAATAGAGCCCGCGGCTTCATCTTCACTACCGCTTTGCCGCCGGCCGTTATTGCCAGCGTGCAGGCCGCTATCCTGGTAGTGCAAGAGGAAAAATGGCGGCGGACTGAGGTTCTCAGCAAGGCTGCCTGGATGCGGGAGCAGTTAGCAGGAGCCGGATTTGATCTCTTAAACAGCCAAAGTCAGATCATCCCCATTCTGACCGGAGATAATGCTGCTACTCTGGAGTTCAGCAGCCGTCTCTTTAAGGCGAATATTCTGGCAGTGGCAGTCCGGCCGCCAACGGTACCCTTGAATACAGCCCGGCTGCGCTTGACTGTTATGGCAACGCACAGCCAGGAGGACCTGGCTTGGGCTGTAGACCAAATCAGGCAAATCGGCCGGAAATTAGCGATAATCTAAGGAGGTAAGTGAATGGACATACGAAATATAGTGCTTATTCACGGCTGGGCCTCAGATGAAAGTATCTGGAAGGAAACCAGAAAATACCTGGAACAAAAATACCGGGTGTATGCCCTAAACTTGGCCGCCTTGAAACAGCTGCCGGATTACTGCGAGCAAGTAAGCAAGCTGATCGAAGAAAACGCTTTGGAGCAAGTGCTTGTGACTGGCTGGTCCCTGGGGGCTCTTGTTGCCCTCCAAACAGCCATCCGGCTGCCTGCCAAAGTCCAGGGCCTGCTCCTGATCAGCGGGACGAGCAAATTCCTGTCCGCTGAGCAGTATCCGGGAGGGATTCCAGCTGCCCTGGTAAAGAGAATGAAAAAGCGCCTGAATAATAACGCCAGGCAAACTTTCAGCGATTTCCACAGTCTGATGTTCAGCAAACAAGAACAAACGCAAGGAATAGCCGCTAAAATTACTGCAAACTACCTGAGCCGCGGGCGAACCTGGGATATTGCTGAAGCCCGGGCCGGCCTGGATTTTCTGATAGAAACGGATCTGCGCTCAGATCTTAAAGACATCACCTGTCCCGTTTTGCTGCTTCATGGCGAACAAGACGAAATCTGTCCCTTGGGAGGAGCTGTTTATCTAGAGCAGCAGTTGCCCTGCGCCCGGCTGGTCAGCTATCCGGAGACCGGTCATATGCCTTTCTTAACCAACTCCAAGGATTTTCAGCGTGATCTGGAAGGATGGTTGTCTGTTTATGGTAAATAAAACACAAGTGCAACAAAATTTCGGCAGACATGCTGTTACTTACGACCAATATGCCATTGTACAAAAAGAGATGGCCCAAGAACTGCTGGCAATAATCAGAAAGACTGAGCGTCATTTTCGCAATATTTTGGAGATTGGCTGTGGTACAGGTATTTTGACCGAACTGCTGGCTGCCGAATACCCTGAAGCCCAAATTACGGCTACTGACATTGCCCCGGAGATGATCTCAGTTGCTAAAGATAAATTAGCGTCCTTCTCTAATATTACCTATTTCACAGCTGACGGCGAGAATCTGACGGCACTCAGGAACATGGTTGGCAGCGAGCTGCAATTTGACCTGATTGTTTCCAATGTAGTATTCCAGTGGTTCAGCGACTATGCAGCTGCCTTTGCCCAATTTTATTCCTTGCTGGAAGAGGGCGGTTACCTGATGTTCAGTACCCTGGGCTCCGGCACTTTCAAGGAATTGTATGTCTGTCTGAGAGATAAGCGGAAGCATAAATCTCACAGTGTTGAAGGCTGCAGAAATGAAAACTCTAAAGATGAATGTCCGAAGAAAGAGCCGTTTATCAGAAACAAGTGTCTTCTGGAACTTATGACTAACACAGGTTTTCAGCAGACAGGTGTTGCCGAAACTGCTAAACAGGAGTATTTTGGCTCTTGTCGGGACTTTCTGAAATCATTAAAAATGATCGGGGCTCACAACTATTTAAGTGAAGAATTGGCTGCCGGAGGATTAGGTTCAGGGATTTTTTCTCTTATTAAAAATTATGACAGCCGGTTTTCAGGGGAAAAGGGTGTTCCGGCCACTTACCGCTGTTTATACGGCTGGGGTCTGCGAGCAACCTGAATATTCGCAACAGATTTCTTTTTTACACCTATTTACAGCCGGACCCACTTGTTATATAATTTCTTTTAGGCACAAAACTTGCCTAAGATAAAAAATGCCCTGATAATTGCATACATTTGCTGGGGGTGCCCTTTTGGGCTGAGAAAGAGGATACTCTGACCCTTTGAACCTGACCTGGTTAATGCCAGCGGAGGAAAGCTAGTCATTATGCTTTATTATGAGAATAAATGAGAACAGCTTGCCGCTGTTCTTAATTTTTTTGTTCTTTTTAGGCTTAGAGGCAATGGCAGTGACGAGGATCTTCAGCAAATGTATGAATCCGGCAATAACAGCTGAGAATTTTAGAGAGAGAGTGTGATTAATTTGAGTACACAATTGGGACAAGCCAGAAAGGGAATAATAACCGAGGCCATGAAAACGGTAGCCGCCAAAGAGGGACTGCCCGCAGAAGAAATCAGACGTCGGATAGCGGAAGGAACCGTAGTAATTCCAGCAAACCATAATCACCCATCCCTAAGCCCCGAAGGTATCGGTCTGGGCCTTAAAACCAAAATCAATGTTAATTTAGGTATCTCGCCGGACTGTTCCAATATGGAAAACGAGTTGGCCAAAGTCCAAATGTCTCTGGATATGAAAGCAGAAGCCATCATGGATCTCAGCAACTATGGCCACACTAAGGTTTTCCGCCAACGGCTCATCGAAATGTCGCCGGCTATGATCGGTACGGTACCGATGTATGATGCCATTGGCTTTCTGGATAAAAAACTGGAAGATATCACCCCCAAGGAATTCCTGGCTGTAGTGGAAGAGCATGCTAAAAGCGGCGTGGATTTTGTCACTGTTCACTCCGGCATCAACAGGGAAACTGCCCGCCACTTCCGGCAAACCTCGCGCGTTACTAATATTGTTTCCCGCGGTGGTTCCCTGCTCTATGCCTGGATGGAGTTAAACGGAAAGGAAAATCCTTTTTATGAATATTTTGATGAGCTCTGCGATATTTGCTATAAATACGATGTGACACTAAGCCTGGGAGATGCCTGCCGGCCGGGAAGCCTGGCTGATGCCACAGACGGAGCCCAGATTGCTGAACTGATTGTTTTGGGTGAATTAACCAAAAGAGCCTGGGCCCGTAATGTTCAGGTCATGATCGAGGGACCGGGCCATGTGCCCCTAAATGAAATTGTTGCTAACGTCCAGTTGCAAAAGAAGCTTTGTCATGGAGCACCTTTTTACGTGTTAGGACCATTGGTCACCGATATTGCCCCTGGCTATGATCATATCACCAGCGCTATCGGCGGTGCTATTGCCGCCGGAGCAGGAGCAGATTTCCTTTGTTATGTAACACCGGCCGAACACCTTCGTCTGCCCACCGTTGACGATGTCCGGGAAGGAATAGTTGCAGCCAAGATTGCTGCCCATGCCGGCGATATTGCCAAAGGCATACCAGGCGCCGCCCAGATCGATCTGGAAATGAGTCGGGCCAGACAATCTTTTGACTGGGAAAAAATGTTCAGTTTAGCTCTGGATCGGGAAAAAGCGGAACGCTACCGGAAGGAGTCCGGGGCCAAACATACTGACAGCTGTACCATGTGTGGTGATATGTGCTCGATGCGTCTTATGAACAAGATTGTCAATATGTAGATTTGCGGGTTATCCATGAGATACAGTGTCCGTTCACTATCAGTTCTTCAGATACTGTTATCTTCCAAAACCATTTAAGTGTTTGCCTGCAGAT
>DATMYJ010000306.1:0-2630 GCA_035561015.1 Desulfitobacteriaceae bacterium
CAATAAAATCAATAGACTTAATGTCCCGGTTGATGAGTACCTGCAGAATTTTACCAGGAATCAGGCACTCATTGACTTGATAGCCCAGCATTTTTTCAAAAAAACACCGGCATTTTTTGCCTTGAGTTATTTCAGCCTTTATCTTGACTATAAGTATCCGAAAAACGGTACTGGAGCTCTTCCGGAAAAAATGGAAAAATATATTGCTGATAATAATGGCGAATTTAAGAAAGAAACTGATATCTGCTACTTAGATCCAGAGGCCAGACTGGTAAAGGATTCAAAAGACAATGTATACAGCTATAAGAAATTAATCTGGGCTTCAGATCTGAAGAAGCTCTATAACATTGTGGATCTGAATTCTCTAAGTATTGAAAGAATTAAAGAGAAGGTGATCGAAAGGAAAAACGCACTGTCAGATAAAAAAGGTGGAGACTCGGTTTTAACTTTATATCTCACTTTGGATATGGATAAAAGCTATTTCGAAGGCATTTGCACGGCACATTTCTTTTATACCCCGCTTAAAAAAGGGCTTCTGACTTTGAATATAGATGAACTCGTGATCAAATCTTCTGATGATGATAATCTGAAGTATACGGGGGAAAAGGAAGCCATCATAAAATGGATCAGGAAATATTATGATCTTACAACTTATGAAATAACCTGCCCTGTTATGAGGGATGTAAGCCTGGCTCCAGAAGGCAAAACCGGCTTAATCATAAGTACTTTAATGGAACATTCGCTGGTTAAACATATTTCGGAAATGGGTTGGTATGATGAATTTAAAAAGATCAGCGAAGAATGCATAATAAATATCCTGGAAGCGACGATTTTCAAAGGTATTAAGAATGAGATCAGGGATCAGTTTACTTCCACTCCTTTGACTTTGGAAAAGAGGACAGGAAATTCTGATGGCGCTATTACAGGATGGGCATTTACCAACAAATATATTCCGGTTGTAAATAGATTGTCAAAGGTAGCCAAATCTATATTTACACAAGTTCCAGATGTTCTCCAGGCCGGACAATGGTCGTTTAGCCCATCAGGTCTTCCGATAGCTATCTTAACAGGTAAATTAGCTGCGGACGAAGTCGTGAAGCAGTTGAAGTGATTTTCCCATAGCCGGTACCATATATTTATAAATGAGTAATATTTCCAGCGAGACACATGTAAAGACATTAAATTGTGTTTGTTGGGTAAAGTATTGTTAAATTGAATGATGAAAAACTAATGAAGCATGTGGAAACTGTAGTATTGCTGAAAAGAAAATAAAGAACGAATCCCTGAAAGTGCCGAAACAAGGCGTTTTCAGGGTTTGGTATAATGTATCTCTTGGCAACTTTGCCGGCCTATGGTGTTTTGTTCGCTGCGTATAGTATAATTTCTATATCCGAGAGGAGGGAGAGGAATGATCGATTATTCTTTGCTTGACCAGCCCGAGGTGCTGAGCTATTTTTTATACCCCCGCAAGGATTATACTCCATGTCCCGAAAATGCCTTTGATCTGGCTATCCCTGTTGAGCAGAACATTTCTGTATCCTGCCGCTTTTTTTTGTCCGACGGAAAATTGCCGTGGCTGCTGTACTTTCACGGGAACGGCGAAATAGCCAGTGATTACGACGACATCGCGCCCTTATACCATGAAGCGGGCCTGAATCTGGTTGTGGCCGACTACCGGGGCTATGGCGCCAGTCAAGGTTATCCCACCTTCACTAATATGGTCAAAGACGCCCACCGCCTGTTTCCGGTCGTGCGCGAAGCACTGGCGGAAAAGAATTTTTCCAATGAGATGTACGTTATGGGAAGATCGTTGGGGTCCATTCCTGCCCTGGAACTGGCCTACGGCTATCCTGATCTGCTAAAGGGGGTTATCATTGAAAGCGGTTTTACCAGCTTTGTGCACATGATCAGGAATCTCGGATTGATCCAGGGGGATACTGAAACATTCAACAATGAGTGCATTGAGATGGTGACAAAAATAACCATACCGGCCCTGGTTATCCACGGGGAATACGACCAGCTTGTTTCGCTGAAGCAGGGCGTATTTTTATATAGGCATCTCGGGTCTTCGCCAAAGAGCATGCTGATTATTCCCGGCGCCGATCACAACGATCTCCTCTATTACGGGCAAACGAAGTATTTTAAAGTGATCAGGGAATTTGTCGAAACCACTTAATCTATAGAAGAATAGGTATGTAAGGCCCCAGTATGGGATGGTTTTATCTTTAGTTAACCGATATTTAGGTGGCATAGGTTTATCAGTAGCTAGATATTTGGAGATTGTATCCCGGTGAAGGCCGGTCCTGCGGCTAATCTCCCGGATACTCAGCTCTTCCATGAAGTACATTTTTCTGATATCTTCTAAGTATGCCATCTTGATCATCTCTTTTCCTCCTGTACATAATGTCTCAGCAACATTCATCATACAGGAATTGTGATTAAGGTGGCCTATTTTTTCACCGGCATCTGGTACATTTTTAGGGTTCTTTCCATTGTTAGTTGAATTACCGTGTTCTTTCAAGTCATAACAACTTGTTTCTTAACATTTCAAAACTATTACGGCCATACATTATCCTCTTTATAACTTTCAGCTTATTTATACTGCCTTCAGCAAGTCCGTTATTATATTC
>DATMYJ010000307.1:0-9606 GCA_035561015.1 Desulfitobacteriaceae bacterium
CTATAATTATGTATTTTCGTTCAACAGTTTACTACATGTCCTCTACTTTTACAACACAGTAACCTGCTGGCATTTTGCTGTCAGACTGACTCTCAGCCAGCCTCTGCCCCAAGCTCAATTGATCACATAACTAATTTCCCTTTCGAATCCTCAAATCTTCAAATCCTTGAGCCATTGGGCCACCAGGACTTGCCAGGTATAATTTTCGCTTACGTATTTCCGCCCCTTCTCCCCCAGTTCCCGGCATCTTTCAGGATCAGCTGTAAGTTCCAGAATGGTCTTAGCCAGCTGCTCGGGATCTTCCGGGGGTATCACTACTCCCCCTCCGCTTTCAGCCATAATCCTGGCTCCTTCTCCTTCGCCCACGTAAATAACCGGCTTGGCACTGGCCAGACCCGGAAAAAGTTTCGAAGGCCGCACTCCCTCGGCCAATTTGTAGCGGCGAAGGGTCACCAAACTTAAAACAGCCAGATTATAATAACGAACGATCTCGGCTAAAGGCTGGAAAGGCAGCCAGCGCACATTTGGCAGCTGCATTTCCGCGGCCAGTTTTTGCAGCCGCGGTTTCTCCGTGCCATCACCGACAAGAAGGAAAACTATCTCCGGATGAGCGCGCAATTTCTCCGCTGCCTGCAAGGCAACCTCTAAACCGGCAGCATAACCAATTGTCCCGGCATAGAGAACCACCAGTTTGTCTTGCAACTGCAAACGCGCCACCAGTTCCTGATCCGCAGGTCTGGGGGTGAACAGTTCAGGATCCACTCCATTGGGCAAGAATACCATCTTATCGGGCGCAATACCTCTCTGTGTCAGGGATTGAATGATCCCTTCAGTCTGAGCTGAGATACGCCAGGCTGCCTTATACATATGGCCTTCCAGCAGGGAGGTTAAGCCAATCAAAAGTTTGTTTTTAACTAAGCCCAAAGAAATCGCCGATTCCGGCCAAAGATCGGAAATATTGAGAATGATTTTGGCTCTCTTCAGCAAACGGGCAAAAAACATGGTAAAGCCAATAAAGATAGGCGGAGACTCAACAAAAATATAATCCGCCGGTCCGGCTTTGACGATTCCATAACAGGCAGAGAAAACAAAAGAAAAGTAATTAAGCAGGCGTTTCCAGAAACGCCCCCGCTGGACCGGATATATCCAGGTTCGGTATAGAGGAATGCCGCCTATCGAGTCCCTCAGAAAAAATTTTCCCTGATACTCCGGAGGAATCACCCCTGTGGGATAATTGGGAAAAGCCGTGACTACTTCTATCTGATGCCCCTGGGCCTGGATTGCTTTGGCTACCTCGAATAAGCGAACCTGAGCCGCACCTGTTTCCGGGGGGAAATATTGGGTAAGCATAAGTATATGCATTTAGACAGACTCCTTTTTTAGAGGTTATAGGGATTTGCTTCCCAGCAAATCGACTAGTTGACCGGTTAGGTTCAGACGGCTAAATTCGGCACACTTGCTTGCTGACTGCGGATTTAGTAATTGCCCCCGCAGCCAGTCTTCGTAATATCTTCCTAGTTCTTTGCTTACCTCCTGCCAATGTCCCAGAGATATCACGGTTCCGATTTGTTTTTTCCGGATCAGTTCAGCGGCAATACCTTCAGGCAGCAGAGCCAGAACAGGTTTTCCGGAACCGATATAATCAAACAATTTGCCGCTATAAGCATTATCCAGATCTTTCCCAAATGTTAAAAATTGCAGATGAGCTCCGGCAAGGTAATTCAGGCACTCCTGATGGTCCATATAAGGCAAAATAACCAAGATATCCTCCAAACCATGCCGAATAAATATTTCCACAACTGCCGGAGGTATATAGCCGATAAACAGGCACTGAAACCTGGCTCGTGCCGCCGGCTGCCTGCCGAGAAAATCAGCAATACCCCTGACGAAAGTCTCGATATCATAGTGAACTTCATTAATAATCCCGGTATATATCAAAGTGAACTTTTCCTGATAAACCGGACAAAGTTTTATAAAATCCTGCTCGTCGAAGCCATTTGTAATAGTAATCATCTTGGCAGCAAATTCCGGATAACGCTGTTTATACATCTCGGTTATTGGGGGAGTAACATTAATAATATAAGAAGCGTTTTTGACCACTTTGCGTTCCAGCCAGGCATCAAGCCGGCGGCGAAAAGCAATGTTCTTGGCCATTGCTTTGTTTCCTACCCAAGGATCCCGGAAGTCGGCAATCCAGGGTTTATGATAAAATTTGCTGACCAGCAAAGCGATGATATGGACAGTATAAGGATAGGATGTAGAGAATAGGAAATCGACTTTTTCTTTGTGGGCAGCCCGCAGGGAGGTTAAAAACCCGCAAGGCAGCCATCTCATTTTGGAATCAGGAATAAAGACATAATTATCAACGAAGTCAAAGAGACGCTGTTTGGGAGATTTTTCCTGCAGGATCTTTGTTTGGATGTCTTTTTTCTCTGCCTTGTTCCCCTGCAAGTTTTTTTCCGGTATTTCATTTATTCGCATCTTGTCTTCCGGTTCCTTGTCTCCTTGTTCAGCAGGAGCTGGACTTTCAGCAGGTTTCTTCCGGCCCCAGCCGGCAGCCTTTTCAATAACTGCCCGCAGCCAGAGTGTCTCCAGACTATGGGAACGATAAATCTTGACTATCTGCGGAACCTCATTTAATAAACTCTCATCATAGGCAAAGTTATGCCCCTGCCGAACAGTGCTGACAATCGGCCGAATTCCGAATTCAGGCAAATACTTCACAAATTTCAGGGTGCGCTGAACACCGCTTCCCCCCAAAGGTGGGAAAAAATAAGCAATTACCAAGATTTTCTTCAATTCAATCCCCCGTTAATTATTTTGCATAATTAATAATAAACAATTCATCAGGCCCTGGATAAAGACTACAAAACCTGATGCTTCTCTACTTGATACTGGGCACATAGTAACTATGCCGGCGAACAGACAGCTTATGAATAACCTTATACCCCGTTGCCAGCAGATAGGTCAGCGGATTCTTTCTTGCCTTTTGCCAAACTGCTGCCAGTTCCCGATAACTCCTGTCATTCGTCAGCTGCGCCAAAGCCAATAACTGTTGAATATGCAATTTATGATAAAAAATGCTGGAAATATTAATAACCTCAAAGGGGTACAGATCATAGCGCGACCAGGACAGCGCAGGAATATGATAATGAGACAGCAGAAAACGCATGGTTCTCAAACCAGTCCGGTATCTTTCCTCTGCTTCGCAATCTGTGCTGACCAGAGAAAAATCTCGCAAACCCCAGAGCGCAAAAATAAAACCATTGAGTACCAGAGAAGGCTGCTGCGAAGGATATTCCTCATAGAAATCCCCACCAGCCGTTTTAGCCACTAAGCCCCCGGCTTCCACCGGGACAAAGAAAGCTCTTAAGGCCTTGCGCCCGCTTTCCAGATAAACAGACTCTGTTGTTTCCCGGTAAGCCCGGGCCAGAACAGAAAGAGCTTGTCCCTGGGCCAGGGCAGACAACCAAGGCTTCTTCAGGTTATAGATATGATTGTCATAGGCATGCTGCCACCCCCAGATATCTGCACAGTGCTGAACCAGATTATCCACGAACCAGTCAGCACATTGAAGCAGCTTCTCCCTGTAGGGTGCTTGCCCAGTGGCCAGGTAAAGATCATAATTTCCTAAGGCATATTGAGCTATCGTCACTGGGACATAGCGAAGCTCTCCTTCCAGAGGAACCATAGGAATATTATAGTCATCAAAACTGCCCGGATAGAGAGCTTTGGCCGAGATATCCAGAGGATATCTCCCCGGCAGATCAGCCCTGTCAGCGGTCGCAGACAAATCGGGGTTTACCACCATATCCGGATGCCAATAGTCGGTTTTACCAAAAACCATACCCTTATAAGCTTTGATCATTTGCAGGAAATTCATCTGTGTTACCTCTTTGTCCGGAAATAGTGAAGGGCACAACGCCACAGTAAGCAGGCGCAGCGCCCCGGAAAGAACACACCCCAAAGTGTATCAAAAAGAGAATCCACAGATTCCCTTTTTGATACCTGAATATAACTCTTATTATTAGATCTTAACTATTTTTTCCCGGTCATATTCAACATTTTTAGTGGCATTACGGGTATCGATAATCAGTTTGGCATTTTTGACTACCCGCTCATAATCAAGGGAACTGTGATCTGTCAGGATAAGGACACAATCAGCTGCCTTAAGTTGTTCATCAGTCATTTCCATGCTTGTTAAACCGAAGGTAATACCGCCATGCGGTTCAATATTCGGAATATAGGGATCATGATATTTAAGGATGGCTCCGTTCTTACTTAATAATTCCATTATTTTCAGAGCCGGTGATTCCCGGACATCGTCAATGTCTTTTTTGTAGGCTACCCCCAGGACAAAAACATTAGAATCTTTGAGACTCTTATTGACTCCATTGAGAGCCCGGATGACCCTGTTTATGACATAATAGGATACTTCGACATTGATTTCTCCGGCCAGCTCGATAAAACGGGTATGGAAATCATACTGGCGGGCTTTCCAGGTTAAATAGAAGGGATCAATCGGAATACAATGCCCGCCTACACCCGGTCCGGGGTAAAAGGTTTGAATCCCAAAAGGCTTGGTACCGGCAGCTTCCACAACTTCCCAGATGTCCAGGTCCATACGGTCGCACAAGAGCATCAGTTCATTAACCATTGCAATATTAACTGCCCGATATGTATTTTCAAAAACCTTGGTCAGTTCCGCTGCCGCCGGCGAAGAAACCGGTACAACATTCACTATTGTCTGGGCATAAAGGGTATAAGCAATCTCCAGACAAGCCGGCGTGACACCGCCGACGACCTTCGAGGTATTTTTGGTGGTGAAGCGCTTATTGCCAGGATCGACACGTTCAGGAGAAAAAGCCAGAAAGAAGTCTTTCCCGACCTTAAGTCCCTTCTCTTCCAACAGCGGAAGAATGACCTCCTGGGTTGTTCCCGGATAAGTGGTGCTTTCCAGGGTAACAAGTTGGCCCGGCCGCAGATACTGGGCTATTTGCTCAGCCGAAGATTTAATATAAGAAATATCCGGATCACGGGTAACTGTCAAAGGTGTGGGTACGCAAATAATAATTATGTCACAATCAGCTAGGCGAGAAAAATCGGTAGTTGCCACAATAATTCCCCTGCTGACCAAATCCTGCAGTTCCTGATCGATAACATCGCTGATGTAATTATCCCCGGCATTAACCTGGGCAACTCGTCTGGGGTTAATGTCAAAACCAAGAACAGGAAATCCCACTTTGCCTTTCTCTACTGCCAGAGGCAGTCCGACATACCCTAAACCGATAACCCCGACCTGAGCCTGGTGTTTCTTAACCTTATCCAGAAGAGTTTTTGCTAAAACATCTCCATCACTTATCACATGCTTAACAGTTATCATTTTCATTCCCCCTTAATTATTCTGACACTGCCTTCGGGGTTGTCGCTTTCCGAAACTCGGGAATAACAGTCTGCAAGAGCTGCACAACCTCAGCTCTGGTCAGATAGGAGCCGCGTTCGCGAATCACATGAATGATGTCGGCGATTCTGGCATTATTCAGTTCATTGGGTTTAGCCACAAAAATACGGGTATGCCTGGTATGGCTTGTCCCTTCCTCCGCTGTTAGCAGTTCCTCATACAATTTTTCTCCAGGTCGAATTCCGGTAAACTTAATAGGAATATCCGCATCTGGTTCAAACCCGGACAGTTTAATCAAATCTCTGGCCAAATCCACAATCCTGACCGGTTTCCCCATATCCAGAATAAAGATTTCTCCCCCCTGAGCCATAGCTCCGGCCTGAATAACCAGTTGGGAAGCTTCAGGAATAGTCATAAAATATCTGATCATTTCCGGATGGGTAACAGTTACCGGTCCGCCTCTGGCAATCTGGCGTTTGAAAGTTGGGATAACACTGCCGCGGCTGCCCAGGACATTGCCAAAACGCACTGCCACAAAGCGCGTCTCCGAACGCTTATCCAGACTTTGAATGATCATTTCCGCTACCCGCTTGGTAGCTCCCATTATACTGGTAGGATTGACAGCTTTATCAGTAGAGATCAAAACAAAGGTCTTGACTTTAACGGTATCAGCCGCCTCTGCCAAATTATAAGTGCCAACGACATTATTTTTGAGTGCTTCCTCCGGATTGCGTTCCATTAAGGGCACATGTTTATGGGCAGCTGCGTGAAAGACAACCCCGGGATTATATTTCTGAAAAACAAGCTGAACCTTATCCCGATCCTTAATATCCAGAATCTCAGTGATAACATTTAAACTGGGATAATCAGTACGCAGTTCTTGTTCAATATCAAAAACACTATTCTCGCCCTGCCCGATTATCACCAGCCGGAAGGGATTAAATTTTATAACCTGGCGACAGATTTCCGAACCGATCGATCCGCCACCGCCTGTAACCAGCACTGTTTCTCCGGTTAAATAGCCGGCAACTTGCTGAAGATCTACTGCTACCTGCTCACGCCCCAGTAAATCCTCTACCTGGACCTGCCGAATTGCCGTTGTGTCCATACGCCCGCTCAGAACATTAAAAACCCCGGGCATGATTTTAAGATCAACCCCAGTCTCTTCACAAATATCTGTCACTGCCCGCACGGCTTCCCCGGAAGCCGAAGGCATGGCAATAATCACTTCGTCAATATTACGTCCTTTAACGATCCGCGGAATATCCCGCCTTGTCCCTAGTACGGGAATACCCATAACATGCAGCCTTTGCTTCCTGACAGCATCGTCAATAAAGCCCACCGGACGGCCTTCGCGAAAATTATGATTTTTCAGTTCCCGGGCTGCTACTACTCCGGCATCTCCGGCTCCAATAATCAAGACCTTTTTCTGGGAACCAGGAACATAGGGAACAAAAGCATTTTCCTGTAAAAGCCGCCAGATAAAACGTGATCCTCCAACCAAAAAGACAACCAGGAACCAGAGTAAAATTGCCACCGTATTGGGTATACGTAACACAGCCAAAAAATAAACCAAAGCCACAGTCGCGCCGGTACCAACTGTAACGGCAAAAATAATAGAAATAAGATCACCCAAACTGGCATACTGCCAAAGCCTGTTATACAAGCCGAATACATAAAAGGTAATCAAAAAAATAACTGTTGCTGCCCAAGTTGTATGATAATAAGTAAGGCTGGTGAAATATTCCTGGGGTATATTGCCATCTCCTTCAAAACCAAAACGGAGATAAAAGCTTCCGAAAACTGCTATATTGACCAGGATAGCATCAGTCAGCATGAGCAATAATGTTCTTTTCCGAAACAACATAGGTAAGTCCCTTCCTTTTCCGGCATACCAGATACATTGATGTCTTAAGTGCTGCGAAATAATTCATAAAAACTACCATTTTTTTAGTTTACTACAGTTTGTCTGCTATTTCAACCACTCGAATCTGGCACTAACACAGGTATTATTTCCCTCTCATATTCTTTCAAGACCGATTTCACTTACATCTTCGTAAAATTGTCGGGATTGAGAAGGAATTCCAGGATATTATGCAGAAAGCATGAAAAGCTAACCCCTGAGACACGGGTTTCTTATAAGATTGGAGGATTATACTAATGTTCTTAAAGCTGTTTCCCCGGATCGCCTGGTTCTGTGCTGTGCTAATTATTGGCCTGCTGCAGTTTAGCGTTTTTCCTGCTGTAAGCCAAGCCTCTTCCAGCCAGATCTACTATATTTCTCCGACAGGAAATGATCTTAATCCCGGATCTCTGGATTACCCCTTTCTCACAATAAGCAGGGCTATAAAGAGTATCCAGCCGGGAGATACCCTGCTGCTGCGTGAAGGTACCTACTGTGAACAAATTGACTTTTACAACCTGAATGGCTCGCCCTCAAACTGGTATATCCTGAAAAATTATCCCGGAGAAACACCTGTTCTGCAAGGCAATGATAACTTGGGAGAAGGGTTTATCTTCAACAATTGCTCTTATTGGCAAATTGAAGGCATAAAAATGACCGCTTTTACCGGTGCCGGTATTTATCTAAAAAGGGGCTCTCATGATTTTGATTTAAATAATCTAACTATCTGGGGTCTGGATGGACCTCAGGGCAGTACTGCAGGCACAGAGGCTGTGATGGGGGAAGGATCTGCTTATGTTACCGTGCGCAACTGTGAATTTTATAATATCGGACTTAAGTACAACCTACCCAAAGACCATGGCATCTACATAGGATATGGCGCCAATCACTGGACCATCGATTCCAACCGGATCCATGATAATTCAGGTGCCGGTATCCAAATGGCAGGTTACCCCTCTGGGAGCCAGAATTCATTGGTAACAAATAATATTGTCAGCAGTAATCATCAGTGGGGATTTGTCGTTTCTGCCAACGCCTGCGGCAATATTTTTCAAAACAACCGTTTATACGGCAATACTGACTGCGATGTCTATCTGTTGCAAAATTCCAGCGGCAATTGTTTCAGCAATAATTATTGGGGATCTGCTGCTGCCAACTTCAATGTAGCTATTGGTGATACAGGATCAACAAGTAATTATTTCAACAACAATATTTATACGAAACCAGTCAACACCATCTACTATGAGCCTGAGGGAAGCTTTGATTTCGCCAGCTGGCAAGCCCACTCTCAGGAGGGCCAAGGCAGTTTCCTTTCAACTCCTCTTTCCCTGCCTCTGAAGATTTATAATTCTACTCGTCTTGCCGGTATCAATCGGTTTGCCACAGCAGCCACTATTGCCGGAGAAATTTCAGCCACTGCAGTGGAAAACGTAATTATCGCCTCCGGCTATAACTATGCCGATGCCCTCAGCGGAAGTGTGTTGGCCCACAAACTCAACGCTCCCATTCTCCTGGGGGGGCCTCTGCCCCAGGATGCCCGGGAGACACTCAGCTTTATTAAAAATCATTTGACAGAGAATGGGACCATCTATATACTAGGCGGACCGGAAACCATCAGTTCTGCCCCTTACGCTGCTTCAGACTATAAGGTCGTCCGTTTATTTGGAGATAACCGCTATGATACTAACCAAGCAATCAATGAGCAGCTTGATGTCCCCAAAGGAACACCGGTCTTCATAGCCTCAGGCCAAGGCTTTGCCGACGGCCTAAGTATCTCCAGTATTGCTGCCCGGAAAGGATACCCGATTATTCTTTCTGAGGTCAGCGCCTTGCCCAGGCAAGCTCTTAACAATCTGGAAAGAATTCAGCCTTCAGCAGTTTATATTATAGGCGGCACCGGTGTAATCTCTACCCAGATAGAAAAGCAGATAGCCAAAATCACCGGTTTGCATACTGATCAAATCATCCGCATCTGGGGCATTGACCGCTACAGCACCTCTCTTAATATTGCCAAATACTTCGCCCTGGAGACAGATACAGCCACTTTCGCTTCAGGTACCAATTTCCCTGATGCCCTGGCGGGCGGTGTCTTGGCAGCAAAACTTAATGCCCCTCTTATCCTCCTGGAAAATGACAGCACCCCACAAAAATTTTTCATTGAAGAGCAGGGCTTTAATACTCTCTATTTCTTCGGAGGAAATGGGGTCATTTCCGACTTGCTGCGTTGGCAACTTGCCGGCTAAGTTGGAGTGAAAAAATTGGTCTGCTTGAAACCGGTCTTTAAGGACAAATGGTTTATAAT
>DATMYJ010000308.1:0-10388 GCA_035561015.1 Desulfitobacteriaceae bacterium
CTATTATGGCTATTAAACCGGTAAGCATGGAATGGCGGCAGAAAGCGAGAGATTATCTGAAGCAACTGGCAATTCCTCCGGGAAGTCTGGGAGAACTGCTTGTTTTGGCAGAACAATTGGCAGCTATTAAAGAGACCCTCAAGCCTTCTGTACATAAGAAAACGGTCGTGACGATGGCCGGGGACCACGGGGTGGTGGATGAAGGGGTAAGCGCCTTTCCCCAGGAGGTAACTCCCCAGATGGTCAATAATTTTGTCCGGGGCGGGGCGGCAATTAATGTGCTGGCGGCAGTAGCCGGAGCAGAGGTCCTGGTGGTGGACATGGGAGTTGCCGCCAATTTGGATCAGCTCGCCCGAGAGGCCAAGATTCTTTCTTGTAAAATCAGCAATGGAACCTCCAATATGGCGCAGGGACCGGCGATGACCCGGGCTCAGGCCGAGCAGGCTCTGCAAAGCGGTATAGAAATAGTGGGAAATCTGGTGCAAGATAATGTTGAATTACTGGCGACCGGTGATATGGGAATCGGCAATACTACAGCCAGCAGTGCCATCTTGTCTGTGTTCTCCGGACAACCTGTATGTAAAGTTACCGGCAGGGGGACCGGTATCAATGATACTGCCCTGGAAAACAAGATCCGGGTTATCGAGAAGGCTATTGCCCTGAATAAACCTGATATCCAGGATCCGGTAGATGTCCTGGCCAAAGTCGGAGGTTTTGAGATCGGCGGGATTGCCGGGGTAATTCTGGGAGCGGCTTATCATAGGGTGCCTGTGGTCGTCGACGGTTTCATCTCTTCTGCCGGGGCCCTGGTAGCCAAAGCCTTGGCTCCCAACTCGGTAGATTACATGATTGCCGCTCACCGTTCCCTGGAATACGGACACAGTTTACTGTTGGAAGAACTGGGTTTGAATCCTCTGCTCAATTTAAACCTGCGCCTGGGTGAAGGCACCGGTGCGGCTCTGGCGATGAATGTTGTTGAAGCGGCAGCTCAGGTTATCTGCAAGATGCTCACCTTTGAAGCTGCCGGTGTAACCGACCCGGAAATGTAAAGGATGTGCACGCATGATCAAACTCTGGCCTTTTCAAAGCAATGATCCTCAGACCAACGGCCCGCAGTACCTGGAGGATTTGGCTACTGGTTACTGGTATTCGGAAGCTCTTTTTACCGCGGTGGAACTGGGGATTTTTACTCTGCTGGAACCGGAGGGGAAAGAACTGGCAGAAATCGCCGGAAAATTGGGTCTGGAGCATGCCGGGCTGCAGCGTTTCTTGGAAGCTCTCTGTTCCTTGGGCCTGTTGGACAGCTGCGGGAAAAGCTACTCTAACACCAGAGTGTCCCGGGAATTTCTGATCAAGGGTCGGGAGAACTACCAGGGAGATTCTGTTTTGTGGCGCAAAAACCTCTTCCCCAACTGGCGCAGCCTTCGCCGCTGCCTGAAAAAGGGGGGCAGGGTCAGGTTTGCCAAGCAGGAGGAAGGACGGGAACAGCTGGTCCGGCGCATACGCAGGTATGGGCGGGCTATGGGCAATGTAGCGGCAAGCAAGGTCCAAGAGATATTGCCAATCCTTACCAATTTGTCTTTGACAGGGGAGATCCTGGATGTGGGTTCAGGACCGGGAACGATTTCCGCCGGCTTATTAGCACATTTTCCCGCAGCCCGGGCAACTCTGCTGGATATTCCGGAAGTACTGGACTATGCCCGGGAACTGCTGGAGAAAAGCGAACTTAGCGGCAGGTTTGACTATCATTCCGCTAATATCCTCGAGCCCTGGCAATTGGAGCAAGACCACTTTGACCTGATTATTCTTTCCAATATTGTTCACGCCTATTCCGAGGCCGAGATCATTATTCTTCTGGCCAGAACTGCTGTCTGTCTGAAAGCGAATGGATTAATTCTCATTCATGATTTTTTCCTGGAGCACTGTCGGGAAAAAGCAGCCCTGTTTGATCTGAACATGTTTGTCAATACCTTTAATGGCAAGGTCTTTACGGCAAACTGGGTGCAAGAACAACTGGAATTGCTGAATCTTACTGTCAGCGAGCTGCTGCCTCTTGCTTCGGATACGGCCCTGATCTTTGCCGCCAAAGAGACGGAAAGCCTGCAAAACCTTTGTCTGGACCGTAATTCCCGGCTGATGGCTAAAATAAGAAAACTGGGGTTTCACAGTGTTAATTTACTGACCACAGAGGCTATTCAGATCCCCAACTGGGTGGATTTGCGCTGCCGCTTTGGCTGTGCCAATTATGGCAAACCCCATTGCCCGCCAAACAGCCTTTCCCCGCAGAAGACCAGGGAGATGCTGGCTGCTTACAGCCATTGCCTGCTCCTGGAGGGGACACCGCCTACCGGGGATTTCCAGCGTCTGGTGCTGCAAGCAGAAAAGGAAGCATTTGCAGCTGATTACTACAAGGCCTTAGCCTTCTGGGCAGGACCGTGCAGCCTCTGCGAAAAATGCAGTGCTGAGGAAGGCTGTTGCCAGAGCAAGGATGCCCGGCTATCAATGGAAGGAGCAGGGATCGACGTCTTCGCCACAGTGCAAAGGGCAGGAATTGGCCTGCGGACCTTAACAGACAGAGGAGACTTTGTTAAATATTTTGCCATTGTGCTATTGGAGTGATAAGGATGCGCATTCTTCTGGTCCAAACCCCTTCAGTGGAAGGATTCTCCCAGGAAAAAGTCTACCCAATCGGCATTGTTACCCTGGCCACTCATTTACAGAAGGCCGGTCATGAAGTTGAACTGCTGGACATGAATATTGAATTGGACCAATTCGGAGCCTTGAAAGAGAAACTGCTGGCCTTCAGGCCGGAAGTGGTGGGTTTGTCCCTGCGCAATATCGATCCGCTGGCCAATAAGACCAGCTCCCTCGTGCCGCCTTTTATAGTTGCTGCCAAATTGACAGCTGCCCTGCTGCCTCAGGCCTGGCTCTTGGCCGGGGGGACAGGATTTTCGCTTTTTCCGCAGCGTCTGATGCAGGAAGCAGAGGAGATTGATTATGGGATTGTCGGGGAAGCAGAAACGTCCTTGCCGCTCTTGCTGGCTTCTCTGGATAATCCGCCGTCTATAAGGGGCTTGTGTTACAGAAAAGACCAGAGGGTACATCTTAATCCCCCTGCGATAGATTACGATATGAGCGGCTATCTGGTCCCGGACAGAAGATTTCTGCCTCTGAAGGCTTACGAGGGAATCAACAGCTACGTACCCACCATCGGGATTGAGACCAAGCGCGGCTGCTGCCTGCACTGTACTTATTGTGTTTATCCCTGCCTGCAGGGCAAAAAACTGCGTTGTCGTCCGGCAGCTGCGGTGGCAGATGAGCTGGAATTTCTGCACAAAGAATCCGGGGTCAATACTTTCCATTTCAATGATCCGGTTATCAATATGCCGGCAGGGCACCTGGAGGCGATCTGCCGGGAAATACTTCAGCGCAAATTAAAGATAACCTGGAGTGGTTTTTTTCGCGAAGACCAGCTGGACAGGAATAATATCCGGCTCTTTGCGCAAGCGGGATGCAACTGTTTTTCCTTCTCGCCGGACGGGCTGTGTGACGAGTCCCTGAAGATTCTGGGCAAAAAGCTTACTGCAGGTGATATCTTGAAAGCGGCAACACTGGCTGCTCAAACTGAGGTCTGTACCATGTATCATTTCATGATCAATGTCCCGGGGGAAAACGAGCAGACTATTGCCAAGGGGCTGAGTCTGCTGGACCGCATCTATGAACTGCACAGGGCCCAAAGAAACCTGGGCACATTGGTCCTGAACAATATTCGGCTTTTGCCGGGAACCCCCCTGGCTGAACTGGCCCAAAAAGAAGGAATAATCCGTCCGGAGACGGACTTGCTTTATCCGACCTATTATAATCCACCGCCTTATGAGGCTCTGCGTTACCGTCTGGAAACATACCATCAGTGGAAGAACATCTTCATGTGGCAGAAAGTGAGTGAAAATAATGAAAATCCTTTTACTGGAGCATCCCAGAAAGATTGCCAGGGAAAGGTGTAACGATATTGCCAATACCCCTTTATCCTCAAGCCTTATCACAGGTTATACGGCAGGGATGCTGGCCAGCCGGAATCATGAAGTGAAAATTGTGGAAGGGTACCTGGATAAACTGTCTTATGAGCAGATAACAAACATTGTGGGTACCTTTGAGCCGGATATCCTCGGAATCCACCTAATTTACAGCTGGCAAAATAACGAAGAGCTGTTTTCCTGGCTGCGTGGAATTAAAGGAGAAAGAATAAAACTCCTGACTGCCTACGGCTTCTACCCCACCTTTGCTTATGCAGAGATATTAGAGCAGTGTCCGGAAATTAACGCAGTCATAGTGGGGGAGCCGGAGCAGACCTTTGTCCAACTGGCCGAGAAGGTGCCAAACAGGATTACCGGGGATAGTTCTATCCCGGGACTGGCCTGGAAAGATGAATACGGCCATATACGGTTACAGCGGCATGAGCCTGAGGAAAACCTGGACCTGCTGCCTTATCCGGTCCGGACGGAAGCCCTGCTGCGAATGCCGCAGATAAATATCGAGGGAAGCCGGGGATGTTACGGGGGATGCACTTTCTGCTATATCAATCCTTTTTACGGCAAGCCCTCCTGCTGGCGGGGACGAAGCCCGGAAAACATCATGGCTGAGATTGACAATCTGCTTGAAAGATACGGGAAAAGAAGCTTTTATTTTGTTGATCCCAATTTTTTCGGCCCTGGCCGCTCCGGCAGGGAAAGAGTACTGCGCCTGGCAGCCTTGCTTAAGGAGCGGGGGATAACTTTCGGAATTGAGGGGCGAGTCAATGATATCACTGAAGAAACTATCAGCCCTTTGGTGGAAGCCGGTTTGCAGGAATTACTTATTGGCCTGGAAAGCGGCAGGAACGAATCGCTGAAGCGCTTGAACAAGATGACCACTGTGGAACAGAACGAAAAGGCTATCAAGATCCTGCGTAAATACGGTATCGAACCTAATATCGGGTTTATCATGTTTGAACCGGATTCCTCTCTGGAAGATATCCGGACAAACCTGGAGTTTTTACAAAGAAATAACTTGCTGAACAATCTGCCCATAACGGCTAATGTCCTTTATCATCCCCAGATAATTCTGCAAGGGACGAAGGCTTATCAGGATCTGCAGAGGGAAGGGCGCCTGGAATTACTGGCTACTACCTATGAAGGGACAGCAGCTTTTGCCAACCGAGAGGTTGCTGCTCTGGCTCAGTTGATGAGCAAAATCACCAATTACCTCTTTCTGAAAATGGAGGGGATCTGGAGCGGAAGCGTGGAAGAGCCGGCAGGGGCAGAGGCTGTTTATCACCAAGCAAACCAGGCTTTGATCAGGTGTTTCAGCGAGACCTTAACTGCGCTGGAAGCAGACGAAAAATTGAGAGATGAGGATATTGAGGGATTGGCCGATAAGGCCATCGCCGAGCTTAAACAGATTCTATGCTGTGTATAAGCCAGTCACAAGGTAATCATTGGACTCCGGTCAAAGAGCTGCGGAGAAATCCTGTTATATTTTTTCATAATATCTGGCAGAATGCTGTACATATGATAAAATACAATCAAAAAATACAATCAGAGCACAGGGTCTTTTCCAATAGCGACAAAGCAACCCCGGAATGGAGGGATTTACTCAAGGATTCAAAATTTAATTTAATAGTTAAATATTAAGCAAGCGAGGGGTGATTAGCAGATGGCGTGGACACAAGATTATGCAGCCCTTGGAGGCAGCCTGGGGCTGACGGCACTTGTTGTTTCAATCCCGATTTTTTTTCTGTTTTGGGCTTTAGCTATTAAAGAAATGAAGGGTTATCAAGCTGGCTTACTTACGCTCTTAATAACGTTAGTTGTTGTGGTGCTTGTTTACAAGATGCCTGTTTCAATTGCCCTTTCGGCAACAGTTTATGGTATAGCTTATGGTCTCTGGCCGATTGGCTGGATTGTCGTTACAGCCGTGTACTTATACAATTTAACCGTTGAAGCGGGTCAATTTGAAATCATAAAAAGTTCCATTGCTTCAGTTACCAGTGATCGCCGTCTGCAAGCCCTTATTGTAGCCTTTTCTTTCGGGGCCTTCCTGGAAGGTGCTGCCGGTTTTGGTGCTCCCGTGGCCATTACGGGTGCGATTCTTATCGGACTTGGCTTTGAGCCTATTAAAGCTGCAGGTTTATGTTTAATTGCCAATACTGCTCCTGTTGCTTTTGGCGCAATTGGTGCTCCAATCATCGCGGCAGGTGCTGTAACCGGAATGGGAGACTTCGTTATTTCTCAAGCAGTAGGGCGTCAGCTTCTAGTCATTTCTGTTATCATCCCTCTTTATCTCGTTGTCTTATTGGCAGGCTGGAAATCTGCCAAAGAAGTGTGGCCGGCAATCCTAGTTACTGGTATATCTTTTGCTGTGGCCCAATGGTGGTCTTCGAATTACCTGGGTCCCTATCTTCCCAATATCATCTCTTCTATAGTCTCTCTTCTGGCGACAACTTTACTCCTAAAATTCTGGAAGCCCAAAACGCTCTGGCGTTTTCCCCATGAAAAAGATGCCCAAGAAACAGAATTTACGAAGTATTCATTTGGACAAATTGTCAAAGCCTGGTCTCCTTTTGCGATCCTGACAATTATGGTAACCATCTGGGGTACTCCTGCATTTAAGGACTGGGTACTCAATAAGATGCACCTTGCGGTCTATATCAATCATTGGCCGGGTCTCGATGGCCTGGTGTACAAAGCTGCCCCGATCGTTGCCAAACCGACAGTTTACGCTGCAACGTACAAATGGGATTTCTTATCAGCAGCAGGTACAGCAATTCTGATAGCAGCTCTTATCAGCACCCTCATCTTGGGAATAAAGCCTGCGTCAGCTCTTAAAGTTTTCGCTCAAACCATCAAACAATTGAGATATCCCCTTATCAATATTGCCGCAGTTCTTGGATTTGCTTATCTGGCAAATTACTCCGGTCTCTCCTTTACCCTTGGTCTTCTGTTTGCCTCTGCCGGGAGGCTATTTCCCATCTTTTCCCCGATTCTCGGCTGGTTTGGTGTCTTCCTGACCGGTTCAGATACTTCAGCCAATGCCTTGTTTGGGAAACTTCAGCAAGTTACCGCTGAGCAGATTGGAATCAATCCTGTTCTTACAGTTGCAGCGAATAGCTCGGGGGGAGTTGTCGGTAAAATGATTTCTCCCCAATCCATTGCCGTTGCTGCTGCAGCAACTTCCTTAGTCGGACGCGAGTCTTCTTTGTTCAAGTACACTATTAAACATTCAATTTTACTTATTGTTGTTATCGCTGTGATAATCTATCTCCAAGCCTATGTCGTGCCTGGAACGGTTCCAGTTCTGCCGGCAGCAAACTAAGTCAATTCGTTGTGAACAGCAGTAAATTACCTTGGCTTTAAACTTTTTACCGATACGAACAGTGCCTCAGCTATTGAGATGGATTTATTATTAATGAAGAGCAACTGTAACTGTGTTAAAACCGGAGTGTGCAATATTCGCAAACTCCGGTTTTTATTATTCCGGAAAAGAGCAGATAAACAATATCAGCTGGAATACGTGACAGCTCAGCAGCAACAAAATCAGCTGTATTATACAATAACTGTGTTGTACAATAGCAGAAGGAGTATTAATTTAAGGACTAAATTCGGGGAGGAAACCTGAAGAATTATGAGCAAAAATTATGATACCGTCTTGTTTGATTTGGATGGGACGTTGACCGATCCCCGGCTTGGCATCACCAATTCTATCCAATATGCATTAAAATCTTTCGGCATTACGGAAACTGACAGGGAGCATTTGACGAATTTCATCGGTCCGCCGCTGATTGAATCCTTCATGCACTATTATCATTTTGATAAAAACACGGCGATCCAGGCTGTGGAAAAATACAGGGAATATTTTGCGGTCAAAGGGATTTTTGAAAACAGCGTTTATCATCAGGTCCCGGAACTGCTCGCGGAATTGGCTAACGACGGCAAAAAACTACTATTAGCCACCTCGAAACCGCTGGTTTTTGCGCAGAGAATATTGGATTACTTTAAACTAAGCAGTTACTTCCACTTCACTGCCGGGAGTAATTTGGATGGGACAAGGACGAAAAAGAGTGAGGTTATCTCCTATGCGTTGCTGGAATGCCGCCTGCAGGCCGGCACTAATGCAGTGATGATCGGGGACAGAAAATACGATATTATTGGAGCCAGGGAAACAGGCCTGGATTCCGTTGGTGTGCTGTACGGGTATGGATCACGTCAGGAAATGGAAAAAGAAGAGCCGACCCATCTGGTGGAGACAGTGGCCGGCCTGAGAGCAGTATTGCTGTAGCAGCAGTTATGGTTGTTCCGGCAATAAAGCTGAGCGAGAGAGGAAGGAGTTATCAGGAGTTATGAAGTACAAGGGCGTTATTTTTGATTTAGACGGCACATTGGTCAATTCTCTGGAAGATATTGCTGATTCCATGAACAGTGTTCTCTTGAGACACGGTTTTCCGCCGCATGATCTGCAGACCTGCAAGCGCTTTATTGGCAATGGGGTGAAAAATCTCATGCGGGAAGCCTTGCCGGAATCGCCGGATAAGGAAGAGCAGGTTGAAAAATATTACAGTTTATTGGTTAAGGAATACCAGCATAACTGTGTTAATAAGACGCGCCCTTATGATGGAATTGCTGAGATGCTGAATGAACTAGCAGCCCAGGAGATGAAACTGGCGGTATTTTCCAATAAGCTTGACGAACTGACCAGGAAAGTGGTCACAACCCTGCTGCCCGACTGGAATTTCGAGGCTGTGCTCGGATTCAGTGTCAAAATACCAAGAAAACCGAATCCACAGGGAGCCCTTTTAATAAGCCAAAAAGCGGGGATCAGACCTGAGAACTTTATTTTTGTGGGAGATACAGACGTGGATATGCTGACAGCCAACAGTGCCGGCATGTATGCTGTGGGGGTCTCCTGGGGTTTTCGCAGCAGGGATGAACTGCTATCGAGCGGAGCCAGACATTTGCTGGATCATCCTTTGGATCTGATGCAAATTTTGAAATAGCTTGAGGCAAATGGAGGCAAGCTGAGCAGATCTAGCGGCTATATCATTTGAAATTAATTGACCGGCAAAGAGGAACAGGGAGGATGAGGGAATATGTTGACAGATCTCTGGAATTTGCTGATCGGTTTTACCAGAGCCAGTAATTTCAGTTTTGGTGGGGGAGCAGCAATTATTCCACTCGTTAAAGCTGAAGCGGTGCAGAAATATCACTGGATGACCGATGCCCAGTTCGCCGATGCTCTGGCCGTCAGCAACGCCCTGCCTGGTCCGATTGCCACAAAATTAGCCGGTTATATCGGCTATCAGACTGCTGGCTGGGCAGGGGCTTTGTCTGCCCTGATTGGATCTATTCTCCTTACAGTGCTGGCTGTGATTTTACTGGCCGGGTTTTTGATGAAAAACTCCGATTCCCCTGTTCTTAAAGCAATGTTGAAGGGGGTACGTCCGGTTGTTGTAGTCTTGATTGCCCAGACCGCCATTGATATGGGCCTAGGATCATTTCCGGACCTGACAACCTGGGGTTTTGCTCTGGCTGCCCTGGCAGCGCTTTACTGGCTGAAGATGCATCCTGCCCTGATCATAGTTTTATCTATGTTTCTCGGCTTATTGGTTTATCGTTAAATAATTATTATTTAAATAAACCAAGACATTAAGCATATTGAGGATCATAAAGGTTGACTACCAGGATTATAGAAGGTATCAAGAGGATTAAAAGGGTATTAAGTGCATCGAGTGTATTGCGGATATAGACTTACATAGAATTTGAGGGGTTGAGGTTCTTGTTCCGAAAATTATGGGATCTTTTTATTGCTTTTACACGCGCTTCCAATCTGGGCTTTGGCGGCGGGCCGGCAGTTGTCCCGCTCATTAAGATTGAAGCGGTGGATCACTACCGTTGGCTGGATGAAAAGGAATTCGTCGATGCCCTAGCCATCAGCAACGCTTTGCCAGGACCTATCGCTATTAAAATGGCATCTTACATAGGCTATAAGCAGGTTGGCTGGTTGGGAGTTCTGGCAGCCCTGACCGGAACAATAGCCCCAACGCTGATCCTTGTTATTCTGCTGGGCAGTTTAATTATAAGGTATTCGGATTCTCCGGAACTGAAAGCCATGCTCAAAGCCGTTCGCCCGGTCGTTGTAATATTTGTGGCTCAGACAGCTTTTGAACTGGGCAAGAAATCCTTTCCAGATGTAATTTCATGGGGAGTTGCGGTTGCAGCAGCGGCAGCGCTTTATTTAACCAGCATTCATCCGGCCTTTATTATCGCTGCAGCTATGCTGCTTGGTTGGATTATGTATGGCAGAGCTAAAAAGTGAGAGAAGGGCTTCGGAGCCCTTGGTTATATATAAAATTATTA
>DATMYJ010000309.1:0-12725 GCA_035561015.1 Desulfitobacteriaceae bacterium
GCCAATCGGACCGTCAATGGAGGAGGTCCAGCTCAAACCGGCGCTGAGATCCCCATCCGGTACATCCAGAGCACTGCCGCTGAAGCTGATACTGGTCCCGCTGGTATAAGTGGTGTTGTTAATTGGGCTGCTAATGGCCACATTGGGCGGAGTGTCAGGGGTGTCTGATGGCAGGGAAAGCTCATATACTTTGCCATCGTTTTCGTTCGGATTATCATTATTGTCGACACGCCGATCAGCGACGTACATCACCCTGGCTGCAGGGTTCCCACTGCCTGGTCCACTTGTAAGTCCCGCTGGTTTGAGAGCATCCGCTGCCGAAATGTCAATCATCTGCACCAGAGTGCCAGCCGTGGTGAGCTCTGCCAAAGCGGTTGCGGGTTTACCCACGACGTACAGGTGGCCTGTGGTCGAGTTGAAGTCGATGCCTTCAGGATCGAGTACTCCCAGACTCGCCGTATCAAAACTCGTCACTCGGTCATCGCCGTCAGGTGATACGCCGTCGAAGCGTCCGTTGGCTCCGGGCTGAACCTGATAGACTTCTCTGTTAACACCGTCAACGACAAAGAGGGAACCCGACGTGGCAGCGAACGTTACGTCTTCAGGGTCATTGCTGCCAAATGTTGAGGTACGAAAGGAGGTAATGATATCGTCTGAGGTACCGGGGAGACCGTCCGTGCCAGGGTTCATCTCAAAGATTTTCTTGCGATCGTCATCGGAGAAAAATAAATGCTGGTTAGCGGGGTTGCGGACTACACCAGTTGGCTCATTAGTAAAGGAAGTCGTGCTGGCCATCCTGATCTGGCTGCCCGACAGGGTGGTCTCAAACAGGTTAACACCGTTCCAGATCGTCATTTCTTCCACTTCAGAGTCGCAAATCAGGAGTTTGTCAGAAGAGGTGATGGTAAGGCCACACGGGTCGGGGCTCGGCTTTGAAAATTTAGACGTGTCGATTGTATGGATGAGCGCAGACGTATAAGAGCTGGCGGCCACAGCAGCCGCCTGCACGAAGGACAGCTCGACGATCCGGCCAACCCTGGTATTCTTCACGTTCTGTCCGCTATCTGCCAGGTAAAGGCTCATCTGCTGCGGATCATCAGTCAGATCGCTGCTCGGGGCGATCACCATTGCCTGGGGGTCGCTGAATCCGAAGGACGATAAATCGCGGACAGTCACGATCTGACCGGATTGCGTCAGTTCGCAGAGTTTCTGCTCAGTTCGGCTGAGAAGGTGCAGATGACCTGTCACCGGATCAAAGGCCAGTCCCTGGGGATTGTGCAGGCTGAGGGATTTAAGATCCACCGCTGTGACCGCAGCATCCTCCAATCCTCCGTTGGCTGCCGGCACTATCTTGACCAGACGCGGCCCGGAAAGATCCAGAACAAAGATCTGCCCGCTAGCCGGATCGACAGTTATGCCCCGCGGGTTTTTAAGTCCCCAGCGTCCGATATCATGTTTCGAGAGCTTATTTGACAGCAAATTGCCTTCAGCAGGTCCTGCGGGGACCACAATTGCTTTACTGCCAGAGGGCTGAAGAATAAGCAAGCGGTCGTTCACCCCATCGAAGACCATGTTGATCGGATCAGGATTATCGGCCAAAATACTGATCGTGCCAACGGAATCCTCGAAGGGAGTAACAGTCGTCAGGTCGGTAGACTGCGGGAGCGGCTGATCGAGCGGGAGTGCGGGCATAACCTGGAAAACATTCGCTGCCGGGGAAAAGGCCAAACCGGCAGGATGAGGAATTCCCAGTTCGGCTGTTTCGATCTCACGCACCTGTCGGATAAAGGTACTCTTTGCCTCCTTAGGCAGGCTGCTGGAATTAGCGTAGGATGGTGGGTTCCAAGCCAAGATAATCATAAATACAAGGCACACACACATTTTTGCTTGTCTCCGGAAGCTGCTCAGAGTTTTCATTTCGGATCACTTCCTTCCATCATACGATTTATAGTCAATTTCGTATCAATTTATAGCAAACGATACTGATAAAGCTGGATTTTTGTTCAATTATTCTCATCATATTTCATTAAGAAACACCTCCTCTCCAAAAACAGAAAACCGACCATCTCGGTCGGTTACGCTACTCGCTCATTGCTGGGACAAGCGTCCAAATTTATCCCTGCATTCATAGCTCCCTTAATTAAGTTAAAATTTTATAATAATGGAAAGATTACTTTTATTAATTATATATTTTAATGGTTGTCAGTGCAATAATTATTCTGACTAATAAACCGTCCGGGCATATGCGCTACTATCTGCCGGTTGAGCCAAAGCCCCCTTCTCCGCGCAGCGTATCCTCCAGATCTGCAGCCACAGCAAATTCAGCCCTCAGAACCGGCAGGAAAACCATTTGGGCAATCCTCTCCCCGTGTCGGATGGTAAACGGTTCCGAACCGCTGTTGGTTATTAAAACCTGTATCTCCCCGCGATAATCAGAATCAATGACCCCCACACCATTGGTTAAAGCAACCTGATATTTTGCCGCTAAACCGCTGCGCGCGAAAACCAGAGCCACAACCCGGCTGTCAGGCAGCTGGACAGCCCAACCTGTGGGCACTTTAGCGCTCTGCCCGGGCGAAAGTACTATTTCCCGCTCAAGACAAGCCCGCAAATCAACCCCTGCAGCACCAGGGGTTTCATACTGGGGCAGAGACAGAAGCTCATCACCGCTTACATTCTTCAGTTTCACTTTAAATTCCATATTTATCATGCCCTCCGCCTCACATTCTGCCTGTCTGCAGAAAAAGAAGACAGGTTTTTCTGTCTGCTTTTCGTAACTTATGCCAAAATTATTCTGCCTAATTCCAGTCCTGGCCGTTCACAAAATCGGCTATCTTGACTTCATAACCGCTAGGTCCCAGCATAGTCATACTGATTTTTTCTCTTTGCCAAAGCTGCCTGACAACCCGCTGAACATCCTCCAAGGTTACTTTTTCCACTTTTTGCACTACTTCTTCCGGCGTAATTACCCGGTCGTAGGACAATTCTGTTTTTCCTAAGCGACTCATCCGGCTGCTGACTGATTCCAGGCCCAGATAGAGGCTGCCCTTTATTTGGGCTTTCGTGCGTTCCAATTCCAGAGCACTAATACCATCGCTTCTGATTTTTCCGATCTCTGCTAAAATACATTCTACTACTTCCCGGGCATTGGAGGGGCTGGTACCTGCATAGATGGCGAAAAGTCCGGTATCGACAAAGGTTGAGTGGTAAGAATAAACGGAATAGACCAGTCCTCTTTGTTCCCTGATCTCCTGAAAAAGCCGTGAACTAAGACCTCCGCCTAAAATATTATTGATGACATGCAGACAATAGATATCCTCATCATTTTGCCCCAGACCGGGAACCCCGATAACCAGATGCATTTGCTCGGTATCTTTGGGAACATAAGATTCTCTGGCCTGCCCAACAGGTATTCCTGCCAGAACCCGGCGTCCCCCGTGTCTGAACTCCCGGAAAAGAGGAGAAAGCTTCTGCAAAATTTCATCGGTTCTTATTTTGCCGGCAACCGCTATCACCAAGTTATCGGGTGCATAATGTTTCTCCATATAATGCAAGATCTTTTCCCGGTTTAAAGAACCAATGCTTTCCACAGTCCCCAGTACAGACCGACCCAAAGGATGATCATTCCAGACAAATTCCGTAAAAAGATCATTTATGAGTTCATCGGGAGTATCTTCATACATCTTTATCTCTTCGATAACAACCTTTTTTTCTTTTTCAATCTCTTCCTCACTAAATAGCGAGGCAAAGAACATATCACTCAAAACTTCTATCGCCAAATCAAGGTCTTCATCCAGGACCTTGGCATAGTAACAGGTATATTCCTTGGTTGTAAAGGCGTTAAGCTGTCCGCCAACAGCTTCCAGGGCCTCAGCCAGTTCCCGGGCTGTGCGCTTGGCTGTACCCTTGAAAAACATATGCTCAATAAAATGAGTTATTCCTTCAAAGCCTTCTTCTTCATCTCTCGAACCTGCCCCGACCCACAAACCCAGGGAAATCGACCGGACATGTTCAATTTCTTCTGTAACAATTCTGACGCCATTTGCTAATACAACCTTGTGATGCAAACATTTTCACTCTCCTCAGCTTGGTTTCCGAATAGGTTTTGGGATTTGCGATCTCTGCAGTATTAAAAGAAAGACGCAGCACCGGATTTGCGTCTACTTTTAGCCCCTACTCAATTGTCTGGTCCTGTTTTTACTTATCAGGCAGTATTTGTGCTGACATCTGCTGTCAGCACATTTCAGACAAGGTTAATTATATGATTTCCCTGAAAATAATTATCTTACGGATTTCTGCTTTCCTGCAGTATAAAATCTTAACTATCTGCCCCGATTTCTGGGAAACGGTTTGGGATTGGGATTCGGATTCGGATTAGAATTGGGATTGGGATTGGGCATGGCATCTTTGCGGGAAAGGTTCAAGCGGCCCTGTTTATCAATGGCAGTTGCTTTGACTAAAATTTCGTCCCCAACCTTTACCACATCTTCAACTTTATCTACCCGTTCGTGGGCTAATTGAGAAATATGCACAAGTCCTTCTTTACCGCTTAAGCCTAAGACGCCGGGAATAACCTGGACAAAAGCACCAAAATCCATAATTCGCATCACTTTGCCCTTATAGATCTGGCCTATTACGACATCCTGGGTCAGCGAGTTGATAATTTGCAGGGCTCTTTCGCCGGCTTCTCCGTCCACTGCTGAGATGAATACCCGGCCATCATCTTCGATATCAATTTTTACCCCGGTTTCTTCGATTATTTTCTTGATAGTTTTTCCCCCTGGTCCAATAACATCCCTGATCTTGTCGGGATGAATCATGGAAGTAATAATTCGGGGGGCAAACGGGGAAAGTGTCTGCCGGGCTGCGGGTATTACCGCCAGCATTTTGTCCAGAATAAATAGCCGTCCGGCCTTAGCCTGTTCCAGAGCATGAGCCAACACTTCCTGAGCAACTCCCTTGATCTTGATATCCATCTGAAGGGCGGTAATCCCCTGACTTGTTCCGGCTACTTTAAAATCCATATCACCAA
The DNA here is from genome assembly GCA_035561015.1 of Desulfitobacteriaceae bacterium. Classification (GTDB taxonomy): domain Bacteria; phylum Bacillota; class Desulfitobacteriia; order Desulfitobacteriales; family Desulfitobacteriaceae; genus UBA2264. The sequence goes on from DATMYJ010000309.1 coordinate 5,033, forward strand.
AATGATCTTCCATCCCCTGGATGTCAGTCAAGACGGCAAACTGCCCTTCTTCTTTGATTAAGCCCATAGCAATCCCGGCAACCGGAGCTTTGAGCGGAACACCGGCATCCATCAGGGAAAGCGTGCTGCCGCATACTGAAGCCATGGAACTCGAGCCGTTGGATTCCAAAACCTCAGACACCAGGCGGATTGTGTAAGGAAATTCAGTTTCAGACGGGATCATGGGCAGCAGGGCCCGTTCAGCCAGAGCTCCGTGGCCGATTTCCCGGCGGCCGGGACCACGTATCGGTCGGGTTTCCCCCACACTGAAGGGCGGAAAATTATAATGATGCATGTAGCGTTTAGACTCTTCCAGGCCGAGTCCGTCAAGGTGCTGTTCTTCCCCCACTGCACCCAAGGTAGTAACAGTCAACACCTGAGTCTGACCCCTGGTAAACAGTCCGGTCCCATGGGTGCGCGGCAGAACTCCTACTTCAATGCTGAGCGGCCGAATTTCATCCAGGGCACGACCGTCAGGCCGGATATGGTCTACCGTTATCAATCTGCGGACAATCAAATTTATAATATTCTCCAGAACTGTTTTAACCGCTTTGAGATCCTCAGGAAAGACCGTTGTAAAATAAGCCAGGGTTTCGTTTTTCACCGAATCGATGGCGGCTTCACGGGCCTGCTTTTCTGTAGTCCTGATCGCAGTATCCATTTTGCTGTAGGCATAGTTTTTCACAGCTTCCTGAATATTATCTGCTACAGCAGCTATTTCAACTTTCCGTTTAGGTCTGGCTAATCCTTTTTCCAGAGCCTCATCCCGGAAATCTTCGATGAATTTGCAGATAACCTGGATCTCCTGATGCCCCAATAAAATAGCCTGCAGTACTTTATCCTCGGGTACTTCCTGGGCCGCAGCTTCTACCATCATCACTGCATCCCTGGTTCCGGCGATCGTCAGACTCATCCTGCTCTTATCCGCCTGTATTACTGTAGGGTTAATAATATACTGATCATCAACCAATCCTACTGTAACAGCAGCGATTGGTCCGTCAAAGGGTATATCCGATATTGCAAGTGCGGCAGATGAAGCATTGATAGCTGTAATATCTGAAGCACAATCCTGATCTACAGACATGACCATGTTCACAACCTGAACGTCATTGCGAAATCCCTCGGGAAAAAGCGGTCTGATAGGACGGTCAATCAGACGAGCTGACAGGACTGCTTTTTCACTGGCCCGTCCCTCGCGTTTAATGAACCCACCCGGGATTTTTCCTGCCGCATAGAGACGTTCCTCAAATTCTACAGTCAATGGGAAAAAATCTATTCCTTCTCTGGGCTCGGCACTACAGGTCGCACAAGAAGTAACAACTGTATCTCCATAACGGATAAATATGGCTCCGCCAGCCTGTTTTCCTATTCTGCCGGTCTGGAATGTCATTGTTCTTCCACCTATTTGGAGCGACCTCTCGAGTATTTCCTGTTTCACAACGGAACCCCCTTAATTCTTTCAAAACCTTCTTAGTCAAACTATTTCCTCTTCGACACAATATTATTATTTCCTGCCTGAAAGACAAAAAAAAGAAACGGCAAATACCCGTTTCTTTTGCTTAAAATTAATGCCTTAAACCTAACTTGTTAATAATATCCCGATAGCGATTAAAATCCATGCCTTTGAGGTAATTGAGCATGCTTCGTCTTTGCCCTACCATTTTAAGTAAGCCGCGTCTGGAGTGATGATCCTTTTTGTGGGTTTTGAAATGTTCAGTCAAATACTGAATTCTGGCAGTCAATAAAGCGATCTGGACCTCTGGTGAGCCTGTATCACCCTCATGTTGCTTGTACTTGTTGATAATGTCCTGTTTGTTTTCCTGAGTTAACATCTTATTCCCTCCAAATTATTCTTAATCACCAGTCGCCCAGAGCTGCGTCGGAGACTCGCAGACCGAGCAAACGGTTATCAGATTTGTGACTTTTTCTATTTTAGCACAGTAAAAGCAAGCCTGTAAAGTAGCTGTTCCTATTTTAGCAACATGTTCAAGAAAGGGAAAACCGCCTTTTAACCTGAGTCTCATCCTCTTCCAGCTGTTTTATCAGCTCATCATATGCAGAAAATTTACGTTCCTCACGTAAACGGGCTTTAATATGGATATCCAGCTTTTTGCCGTAAAGGTCGCCCTGATAATTTAAAAAATGCACTTCAGTCGTGGAGTGGTAAACTTCGTGAAATGTGGGCTTCCTGCCGATATTCATCATTCCGTAGAACCGTTTGTTGTCAATATCTGCCCAGACAGCATAAACACCGTTTTTGGGAATCAGCAAATCTTTTGCTGGTAAAATATTAGCCGTAGGATAACGTAATAAACGGCCTCTTTGTTCCCCGGCAATCACTGTCCCGTATAAACTGGGGTCTCTTCCCAACATTTTTCTGACCAGATCGATATCACCCTGTTCCAAGGCCTTACGAATACTGCTGGAAGATATCACCCGGCCTTCGATCAATTGGGCCTGCAAAATATTGACTTTAAAACCATATTCTCTCCCCATTTGTTGGAGATCCGCAGGTGTGCCCTGGCCTTTGGCTCCAAAAGAATAGTTAAAACCGACAAAAGCATGAATAACTTTCAAAGGCAGCAGAGTCTCCACCACAAATTTACGAGGGGGAGTATCAGCCATAGCTTTGGTAAAAGGTAAAAGGTAGACAATGTCCACGCCGATTTTATGTAAGAGTTCCAATTTCTGTTCCTTGGTTGTCAAGAGGCGCATTCTTTTGTCTGCTTTAATAATTTTCAGCGGATGGGGATCAAATACCAGCACGCTCAGATCAACCTGTAAGCATCTGGCCTCTTTCAAAGCGTTTTCCAGCAGACGACGATGACCAAGATGCACCCCGTCAAAATTGCCTAATGCCATTACACATGATCTGCTATTTTTTTCAGGCAATCCTGTGCGAATTTGCACCTGCTAACCCCCTTAAAGCGCTGTTCGATGTTTGATATTCGATGTGTGATGGGTGCACCTCCCGTTTCGAGCCTCTAGCCGCGAAGTACTTTATGCGGATACAAACTGTTTTCCCGCCAAACACCTATACCCAGAAGTTCCTCGCCTGCAAAGACCTGCAGAAATATACCCTCAGCTATCCGCTCATTGCCGTCCACCCCGGCAATATTTTCCCGGCGCGTTGGCAAGCCATTGGCAAAAGCTTTGGCCCGTTCCCCGGACAAGATTAGTGCGGGCAGATCCAGACAATTCTTCACCGGAATAAACAGAGCTTCAGGATTATGGGGAATGCATTCCTCGATTTCTTCCAAAGTCCAGCTTTCCTGGATACCAAAAGGACCTGAACGCAGCCGGAGCAGAAAAGACATATGAGCTCCGCAGCCCAGGGCCTCTCCCAGATCATGACAAAGTGTCCGGATATAAGTCCCTTTAGAACACTCGATATCCAAAACAGCCCGGGGATATTTCCCTCCGGACCAACTAAGCAAATTCAGACAGGCGATACTTACAGTCCGGGCAGCTCTCTCAACAGCATAACCTTTGCGGGCATATTCATAGAGATGTTTGCCCTTATGACGAACGGCTGAATACATCGGCGGCAGTTGTTGGATCTGGCCGCAAAAAGCGGGAAGGATCTGTTGCAGGTCATCCCTGTTTATGCAGGGCTGCACAGTTTGCAGAACCTTTCCGAAACTGTCCTGAGTGTCCGTAATAATGCCAAAAGTTATTTCAGCCCGATAAAGTTTTCCCTGAGGAACAAGATACTCTGCGATTCTGGTTGCTTTTTCCACACAGATGGGCAAGACACCGGCAGCACCCGGATCCAGGGTTCCGACATGGCCGACTCTGGAAGTATGCAGGTTTTTTCTCAGCCAGACAACAACATTGGAAGAAGTCATCCCTGTAGGTTTGAGCACATTAATTACCCCGTCCAAATAATACCTCCTTGACTGTTTCACTAATCAGGATTGGGAAGCTTATCAGGCCGCAGCAGCCGCCATAACAGCAATACCTCCTGGACAGCCTGCAGGATCAGGGTTTGGGTTTCCGCTAAGGATAATTTCAGGGTACAGCCAGCTGCTTTGGTATGTCCCCCACCCTGAAATTTCATAGCCACTTCATTGCAATCAAACCAGGAATTAGAGCGAAAAACCACCTTGATATCCTGTGAGTCACGCTCCCTTATCAGGATGGCTACCTCGACCCCTTCAATCGAACGGGCGTGATTAACAATTCCTTCGCTTAAATCATCCCCTGCCCCGCACTCCTGGAAATCCTGATTGCTTAAAGTTATGAGAGCAATTTGCCCATCGTTATAGAACTGCAGACTAGCCAAAGCCCGCTGCAGCAATTTGATAAAAGCCAGGGGTTTTTGATCGAACAAACGGCTGTGAATAGTCGAAAGCTCGATCTTTTGCTCGATCAGTTCGGCTGCAATTCGATGGGTTTGCGCCGTTGTGCTGGTATACAGGAAAGATCCCGTATCGGTAACAATAGCTGCATAGAGGTTAGTGGCAATTTCCTTGTCCAGTTCCACTCCCAGGGCATTGATTATACGAAACATTACTTCTCCTGCTGCCCCAGCCTTGGAATCAATGCAATTGACGTGGCCGAAGAAATTGTTAGAGATATGATGGTCAATGTTAAGTACCAGGCAAGCCGGTGGCAGATCCTCTCTGCTCAGATGGACTCTGTCAAAATCTGTACAGTCAACAAAAATCAATACCTCCGGCCATTCTGCCGGCAAAACAGAAACAATCCTTGCTGCACCCGGCAAAAACCGCAGATTAGCCGGCAAGGAATCGACATTATAATAAAAATAAACCTGTTTTTGCAATTTTTCCAGCGCCCTACCCAGCGCCAGCATTGAACCTATGCAGTCTCCGTCAGGAGAAACATGGGAAAAAAGCGCCACCCGTGACGCTTTTTTTAGCTCAGTAATCATTTCTGAAAATGAATTACTCATGAGAATTATCATCTCCACCTGTTGACTTGGAAGGTTCCACAGCTTTCAGCAGCTCAGCAATATGGGCCCCATGCTCAATGGAAGGGTCGTATTTAAATACAATTTCCGGGGTTTGGCGCATCCGCACCCGCTGACCGATTTCCCGGCGCACAAAGCCGGCTGCACTGTTTAAGCCATTGAGTGATTCCTTGCGCTGGGCTTCATCACCTAAGACACTGACAAATACTTTGACGCTCCCCAGGTCTTCGGCTACTTCCACAGCTGTTACGGTAACAAAACCAATCCGTGGATCCTTAAGTTCCTCTCTGATCATCTGGGAAATCTCTGCTTTCATAGTTTCAGCCAAACGACTGGCCCGATGTTTTGTCATATGTCAACCCTCCCAGATCCCTTTTTCTAAAGCTGCCTTTTTACTTCTTCCATCACATAAGCTTCAATGATATCATCTTCTTTGATATCATTGAATCTTTCAATACCAATTCCGAATTCATAGCCTTCGACTACTTCTTTAACATCATCCTTGAATCTCTTCAGAGACTCGATATTACCTTCATGGATGACTATACCATCGCGAATTACCCTGATTTTGGAGGCACGCGTAATTTTACCTTCGGTTACAAAACTGCCTGCAACATTTCCGGCTTTAGGAACCTTGAATACCTGGCGGACCTTGGCCTTACCTGTAACAACTTCTTTATATTCCGGTTCCAAGAGCCCAGTCATCGCAGCCTTGACATCCTCAATGGCATCGTAGATAACCCTGTAAAGGCGGATATCCACGCCCTGAATATCTGCAGTAGCCTGAGTATTGGAATCAGGCCTGACATTGAATCCCAAAATAATAGCATTGGAAGCCGCGGCCAGCATAACATCAGTCTCCGTAATTGCCCCCACCCCGCCATGGAGCGGATTAACGCGCACTTCAGACGTGGAAAGGCGCTGCAAGGACTGCTGAAGAGCCTCCACTGATCCCTGAACATCACCTTTAATGATGATGTTTAATTCCTTGACTTCGCCCTCTTTGATTCGTTCAAACAAATCCTCCAGACTCACTCTGACAGTGTGTTTGGCTTCCTCGGCTTTGCGTTCATTCAGGCGCGCGGAAATAATCTGACGGGCTAGTTTTTCATCGGCAACAACGTAAAAGGCATCTCCGGCACCGGGAACTTCTGATAATCCCTGTACTTCTACCGGCATGGAGGGACCAGCCTTTTTCACCCGCCGGCCTTTATCATCAACCATGGCCCGAATTCGGCCGAAGGCACAGCCTGCTACGATTACATCTCCGACGTTTAGGGTCCCCTTGGCTACCAGTACTGTGGCAACCGGACCTTTGCCTTTATCCAATTCCGCCTCGACTACACTGCCAACTGCCGGACGGTTAGGATTTGCTTTTAATTCCTTGACTTCAGCTACTAATAAAATCATTTCCAGAAGCTGCTCGATATTCTGTTTGGTTTTGGCAGAAACAGGAACAGCAATCGTATCTCCGCCCCATTCCTCTACCACCAGGCCGTGTTCTGTTAATTCCTGTTTAACTCTGTCAGGATTGGCATCTTCTTTATCAATCTTATTAATTGCCACGATAATCGGAACACCGGCGGCTTTGGCATGATTGATAGCTTCGATCGTCTGAGGCATCACCCCATCATCAGCAGCTACTACTAACACGGCAATATCGGTAATCTGAGCACCCCTGGCCCGCATAGCGGTAAAGGCCTCATGGCCAGGTGTGTCTAAGAATGTTATTTTTTGGCCATTGATTTCTACCTGATAGGCTCCGATATGCTGAGTTATTCCTCCAGCTTCCGATTCAATTACTTTTGTTGTCCGTATGGCATCCAGAAGAGAGGTCTTCCCATGATCAACATGACCCATTACTGTAACCACAGGAGGTCTTGGTTTCAGGGTTTCCTCCGCATCCTCTATTTCTTCAACAACAGCCCGGGATTTTTCAATTTTAAGCTCTGCTGCAACTCCCATTTCGCCGGCTATAATAGTTGCTGTCTCAGCATCCAGCTCCTGATTAATAGTAGCCATTACACCAAGTTTCATCAGTCTCATAATCACTTCACTGGCTTTGCGGCTCATTTTAGCAGCTAAATCCTGAACTGTGATGGTTTCTGGAATCACAATATTCTTAGGGGTACTGTCCTTTACTTCTTTAACTTCTTTAACCGCAGGCTTGAAAAAGCGTTTCTGGGGAGAACGCAATTCTTTTTCTGTTTCCCGTTTTTTATCATAAACTCTCTTGTCCTGAGCTTTCTTCTGACCAGGGACTTGTCTTTTGGAAGGTTGTTCGATAGCTGAAGTTGTAGCCGGCACAGGTGCCCCTGCCGGTCTTTGTCCCGGCGGTCTTTGTCCCTGACCAGGACGGGCGCCACCTGCCATCGGCGGGCGTGCTCCCGGCGGTCTGCCCTCCATCGGCGGACGCGCTCCCGGCGGTCTGCCTGCCATCGGCGGGCGTACTCCCGGCGGTCTGCCTGCCATCGGCGGACGCGCTCCCGGCGGCCTGCCCTCCATCGGCGGACGTGTTCCCGGCGGTCTGCCCTCCATCGGCGGACGTGTTCCCGGCGGTCTGCCCTCCATCGGCGGACGAGCTCCCGGCGGTCTGCCTTCCATCGGCGGACGTGCCCCCGGCGGTCTGCCCTCCATCGGCGGACGTGCTCCCGGCGGCCTGCCCTCCATCGGCGGACGTGCTCCCGGCGGCCTGCCCTCCATCGGCGGACGTGCTCCCGG
>DATMYJ010000310.1:0-2271 GCA_035561015.1 Desulfitobacteriaceae bacterium
AGCAGGACCTTGCTGTCTGTATTATTATTTCTTAAGTTGGTTGTTCGGCAAATCATTTTCCTGATAAATATTATTTAATTGTTAGAACCATCATCAGGCAAAACCGAGCTAGCTGTTGGCCAGTCTTCACCCTTGATTTTCATTTCCTCTTTAGTATAAGGTTCCATAGCATCAGGTGTAGTCATTGCAGGATATTTAGCCAAACCAGGGAATACTTTTTCTTTACCCCAGATTGCCCGACGGACACGTTTGCCTCTATCCGGCAGATCAACCCACGGAATATGCTGATACATCAGAGCATATACGGCACTGGAAACTGACTTATTGACTAGATGTTTGTCCATAATGCAGTCGAGAACCGCAGGTTTGCCTGCTAAAGCCGATTTGAAGCAGCGATCCAGGGCAGCCGGGTAATCTTCATGTTTAGTAACAGTCTCGCCGTAGCAGCCTAATTTTTCGGCAATTTCAGCATAACTGATGTGAAGTCTTTCGTCACCCATCTGCTCAATACCGTACCATTTAGAACCGATAGCTTCCTGTTCGCCAAGTCCTTCCCAATTTTCACCATACCACATGTATTTGGAACCAGGCATCCAACCATCATTATTAGTAACATGATAAACAATTGGCAGCTTATAACGGGCAGCAACTTCAATATCCATCATGGCGTTACCCATACCGCCATCGCCCATAAAGGCAATTACCGGAGCTTTATCACCTTGTTCCAATTGAGCTATACAAGCACCAATAGCATGTCCAATACCATGACCAATACCGGCATATGTCGAAGCCGTCAAGATTTGGGCTGACTTAACGCACACGAGGTAAGGCATAATATAATCAGACATCGTGAAACCATCGATCATATAACGACAATCGTTATTAAATTTTTCAGCGATATAATCTACGGTCATCTGACAAATAGGAGCATGATGCATGAAAGGATTTTCCTTATAACGAGGATGATTAAGGTACTTCTCAGCCGCTGCCCGTCTCTTGGTAATACCGGCAGCATTATAATCCTGACATTTCTTGACCCACTCATCCCGTCCTGCCGGAGGAGTCAGATTATTAGCTTTAATATATTCGATCATTTGTTTAGCCACGATCTTGGGATTACCGACAACTGCAGCAGCAGTATCAACATAAGTGTAAATCAGTTCATTGGATTCAGCAATCTGTACTGCACCGTTCCATTTTCCGGCATATCCGTCAAAGAAACCAATCTCTACACCGATAGCAACAACTAAATTAACTTCTTTCTTGAAGGGCATACCGCGCATGCATAAAGGATCAGTTTCAGGTATAGTACCACGGCCAAGACGCCTGGTGGTGAAAGGTATTTTAGCTAATCTATAGAATTCCAGCAGTTCCGGCCCTGCATCTGCCCAGTGTGCACCATCGCCGATCATACCAAACGGTTTCTCAACTGCGTAGATAGCTTTTACTGCACGGGCAATGTCATCAGGTGCGCCTGCTGAACGAATAGGTTCATTGGTTTGCTCACGACGCCAGTTAGGTCTCCAGGTTGCATGGTCGCCCCAGGCGCCGTACCAAATTTGATCATTGGCTGCTTTAGGAGTAAACAGACAGCTAACACCCAACTCCATGACAACCGGGCCATACGGGAAGTCCATCGCAAGTTTCAGACCCCGGGTAAAGAATTGTTTGATAGTATTAGGATAAACAACTCTTTGTGACCATTTGCTGATAGTGGAAGTCATTTCCGAAGCATAAGCTTCCTGAATTGTGTTATATAATTTATCATGTTCAATTTCATGACCACCGGCAATATAAAAGATTGGAGTCCTGCTCAAGAAAGCTTGATTGAGTGGGCTCAAGCCGTTTCCTACACCAGGTCCAACTGTACCGTAAGCAACACCATGTTTACGGGATACTTGAGAATAAGCTTCAGCAGCATAAACGGAATTTTGTTCATGAGCAAAGGTGATCATTTTAATACCGATTCTGCTTATTGCATCAATGATATGCCAAATGTGGCCACCCGGTACACCAAAAGCGACGGTAACGCCACCGTCTTTCAAAGACTCAGCTACATACATACCTGGATAGGGGTACATTTCACGCTGACCAAGAGGCATTGCCAAACTTTTTTGGGCCTCTTTGTCAAATTCAATACCAATTTTAGCCATTAAACTTCATCTCTCTTTTCTCTTTCTATTTTCTTACTTTCTTTCCCGAATACCAAACGGTATGAAAATCTTAAGCCCTCTAACACCTCCTTTGCAGATCAATTCAGAATATTTTGAG
>DATMYJ010000311.1:0-24942 GCA_035561015.1 Desulfitobacteriaceae bacterium
ATACATCACTGTATTTCTATATTATTTCTTGCCTGCAGCCTGCAGATAGTTCGGAAATAGTATTTAAGTTATTACCTCTTGGATCAGCTCTGCTAACCTGGGTGGTTCACAGCCGACCTGGATAATCTTTTGGGCCAACAGCCGACCCTCAGCCATCTTTTCCTGACTTCCGCTGTACAAGCGCAGAATTTCCTCTCCGGTTTCGACCCATTCCCCAGATTTTTTTCCAAATACCAAGCCCGCACCAAGATCAATGACACTTTGCTTGGTCTCTCTTCCCGCCCCTAGAACCACGGAAAGCATCCCAACGCGCCGGGCGTCAATATTTTGCAGATAACCGCTTTCTTCAGCCCGCAGGGCCAGCTGAAAGGTTCCCAGGGCCAGTGATCTGTTGCTTACTGCCTGGACATCACCGCCTTGCGCCGAAATAAACTGCAAAAACTTTTGCCAGGCTGCTCCGCTCGTCAGACTTTTCTGCAGCAGCTGTTTGCCTTCGGCCACTCCGCTGGCCTTATTGCCGATAACCAACATCCAGGCCCCCAATTCCAGGGAAACAGCCACCAAGTCCTTCTCTCCTTTTCCCTGCAGAACATTGATAACTTCCAAAACCTCCAGGCTATTGCCGACAGCCCGGCCCAAAGGCTGGTTCATATCACTGATAACTGCAACTGTCTCGCGACCTAAAGACTTGCCAATAGCAACCATCTGACAGGCCAGTTCCCGGGACCTTTCCAGGGTAGACATAAAGGCTCCTGAGCCGTATTTGACATCCAGTACTATCCCCTGAGCTCCGGCAGCAATTTTTTTGCTCATGACTGAGGATGCAATTAAAGGAATGGAATCAACGGTTGCCGTGACATCCCTTAAAGCATAAAGCTTCTTATCAGCAGGCACCAGATTTCCCGACTGAGCCACAACAGCAAGTCCAATTTTATTAACCTGAGCTATAAAATCCTCCCGGGATAATTCCACCCTGAATCCCGGGATAGAACTGAGCTTATCAATGGTTCCTCCCGTATGTCCCAGGCCGCGTCCGGACATCTTAGCCACAGGAAGACCGCAAGCTGCCACCATAGGACCAATCAGCAAGGTAGTTTTGTCTCCTACTCCGCCGGTACTATGCTTATCCACCACTCTGCCCGCAATGCCGGACAGGTCAAATTGTTCCCCGCTCTCGACCATTGCTTCGGTCAGCTCGGCAGTTTCCTGAGAATTCATGCCCTGGAAATAAACAGCCATAGCCCAAGCGGACATCTGGTAGTCCGGAATACTGTCCCGGGCATATCCTTGGACAATATACCTGATCTCCTCCCGGCTTAAAGCCAGGCCTTCTTTCTTCTTTTCGATCAGATCCACCATGCGCATCCTGTCCTGCCTCCTGTCTGCTAAAAATCAGAGAAAAACAACTTAAGATTTGTTAATCTTTTATGAATTAAATACTGCTCCTAAAAGATGACACAATGTCACATAAATGATACTATTTGCATACAAAGGAAGGTGGTTTGATTTGAGTCTGCATATAGGTGCTGCCAAAGGAGCTATTGCCGAAACGATCCTCCTGCCGGGAGATCCTCTGAGAGCAAAGTTCATAGCCGAAAACTTTTTGGAGGATGCCGTTTGTTACAATAAAATCAGAGGAATGTATGGCTTTACCGGTATATATAGGGGGCAGAAGATATCGGTTCAGGGCACCGGCATGGGTATCCCTTCCATATCGATTTATGTCTATGAACTTATCAGGGAATATGAGGTCCGCAATTTGATCAGAATCGGGACCTGCGGCACAATCCAGAAAGATATTGGTCTTAGAGATATCATTCTGGCCCAGTGCGCCTCCACAGATTCCAATGTCAATAAGATCAGATTTAAAAATCTGGATTTTGCCCCTGGAGCGAGTTTTGAACTTCTGTATAAAGCCTATAACCAGGCTCTTCAAGCTCAGCTTCCGGTGAAAGTCGGTGGTATTCTCAGTTCCGATACTTTCTATGAAGATAATCCCATAGCCTGGAAATTATGGGCCAGGTATGGAGTTCTGGCTATCGAAATGGAAACAGCGGCTTTATATACTTTAGCTTCTCAATATAAGGTCAAAGCTCTCTCCATCCTTACTGTCAGCGACAATTTGCTCAGCAAAGAATCGGCTTCTGCTGAAGACAGAGAGATAACTTTACTGGAAATGATTAATTTAGCCCTGACTACCGTATCCTAAATACTGACAAGGTTTGAACTGGCTATGAGTTCATAGAAACTCTGCCCAAAGCGCAGGGGCTCCGCCTGCAGGATCTCAGCCGCTGTCGCTCCCACATCAGCAAAAGATTGCCGAACTCCCAGGTTTTGTCCCTTCTTAAGACTTGGCCCGTAAACCAGAAGGGGTACATATTCCCGCGAATGATCTGTACTTGCGGTTGTAGGGTCACAGCCATGATCAGCTGTTATAATAAGGACATCCTCAGCACTCAGAACCTGTAATATTTCCGGTAAACGCCGGTCAAATTCCTCCAGGGCAGAGCAATAGCCCCGGATATCATTGCGGTGTCCATAAAGCATATCAAAATCAACCAGATTGGCCATAAGCAAGCCCGGACGTTTTTGAGCCATGCAGGCCAATATTTTGTCCACACCCTCATCATTGTTTTTCGTCGGGTAAGATTCTGAAACCCCCTGTCCGGCAAAAATATCACTGATTTTCCCCACAGCCAGGACAGGCTGGCCGCGTTTTTGTACCTGATCCAAAAGTGTTTCATAAGGCGGGGGCACTGCAAAATCATGGCGGTTAGCCGTGCGATAATACTTACCTTCACTTCCCAGGAAAGGCCGGGCAATTACCCGGCCTACTTCCATTTCTCCGGTCAGCATTTTCCGGGCAAGCAGACACAGCCTCATCAGTTCCGGCAAGGGTATTACTTCTTCATGAGCTGCTATCTGAAAAACAGAGTCTGCCGAGGTATAGACAATAGGCTTGCCTGTCCTGACATGTTCCGGACCTAAACGCTGAATGATTTCGGTTCCGGAAGCTGCCTCATTCCCCAGGATTTGCCTCTGGATGGCCTCCTCGTAACGTCTGATGAATTCCGTGGGAAAACCGTGGGGAAAGGTGGGAAAAGCTTTCTCCAAAACAACTCCGGCCAGTTCCCAGTGACCGGTTGTTGTATCCTTGCCTGGGGAAAGCTCGGCCATTTTCCCATAATTTCCTTGGGGCATATCTTCAGCTATAACCCCTGCCAGAGGAGCAATATTACCCAGGCCCAGTCCGGCAAGATTCGGCAGGTGCAAGCCGTCTAAAGAACAGGCCATATTTCCCAACGTATTGCTGCCGCAATCCCCGTAAGTGGCAGCATCAGGCAATTCCCCGATTCCGACACTGTCCAGGACAATTATAATTACTCTGGTAATCATCAACCATCACTCCTGATGGGCACGGGGATGTGCCTTATTGAATACGTCCAAAATTCTTTTCCTGGTCAAATGGGTATAAATTTGTGTAGTAGAAATATCCGCATGTCCCAGCATTTCCTGGACTGAACGCAGATCAGCTCCGTGATCCAGCAGATGAGTGGCAAAAGAATGCCTTAAGATATGGGGAGAAACATTCTGCTTTATACCATGTTGGCCGGCCCAAAGTTTCAGAATTTGCCAAAAACCCTGCCTGGTCATCTGCCGGCCCCGGGCATTTAAGAAAAGTATCTCCGAATTTTTTAGACCAACCATCCGCTGACGGGTCCCCTGAAGATAGCTCTCCACAGCCCGGATAGCCGGTTCCCCCAAGGGGACAAGACGTTCTTTATTCCCCTTGCCCTTACAGCGAATATAACCGGCCGTCAGCGAAACATCTGTTAAACGCAGGCTCAAAAGTTCCGAAACCCTTAGACCGCTGCTGTATAAAACTTCGATCATAGCCTGGTTGCGTATCTCCAGGTCTGTCTGCCCCTCCTCCTTGTTTAAAAGTTTATCAATCGTCGGTTCTGACAAGACTTTGGGCAGGACCTGCCCCAGGCGGGGGTGAGTAAGGTATCCTGTAGGATCGTCATTCCTGTACCCCTCAGTTACCAGAAAATCAAACAAACCCTTAATGGAGGCCACATAGCGGGCAATGCTCCGGGCTGCTTTTGCCTGCTCTTTTAATTTTAGGATAAATAAAAAAAGGTCATTGGCCTCACAATCCAGATAATCCTTCTCCCGTTCAGCGAGAAAAAGACCAAGAAAGTGCAGATCCCGTCTGTAAGCCTGACAGGTATTCCCGGATAAGCCCCGTTCCACCCGAAGATATGTCAGGTAGCTGTTTAAATTAAAATTTCTGGTTCTATCCATAGGATTCCCCCCCAGAGTCAATAATTCTTGTTATTTACACAGCATCTCAGATCGCGGGGTAAAGGTGAGATTTAAAGACTTAGCCACAGCCTGGCATGTCAATTTACCCTTAATAACATTAAGACCTTTACCCAGGGCAGGGTTCTCCTGCATCGCTTGGACATAACCTTTGTTGGCCAGTTCCAAGGCGTATCCTATGGTCACATTGGTCAGGGCATAAGTGGATGTACGGGCCACGGCACCGGGCATATTGGCTACACTGTAATGAATAACTCCGTATTTCACATATGTTGGTGCACTGTGGGTCGTCACCCGATCGATGGTTTCAATAATTCCGCCCTGATCAATGGAAACATCGACAATGACACTGCCTGGAGCCATACCTTGGACCATTTCCTCTGTAACCAGGCGTGGTGCCCGGGCTCCGGGAATCAGAACAGCTCCGATCAATAAATCAGTCCGGGCCACACTGGAAGCAATATTATGGCTGTTTGCCATTAAAGTTTTGACATGACCGCCGAAAAGATTATCAAGTTCCAGCAGTCTCCGCCCGCTTTTTTCAATAATTGTAACATCCGCCCCCATACCTAAGGCTATCCTGGCAGCATTTGTGCCCACAATACCCCCGCCGATAACGGTGACTTGAGCCGGAAATACTCCCGGCACCCCACCCAAAAGAATGCCTTTGCCGCCAAATGTATTCTCCAGCAGATGGGCTCCGATTTGTCCAGCCATCCGGCCTGCTACCTCACTCATCGGCAGGAGCAAAGGTAAAGAACCATCAGCCAGCTGAATCGTCTCATAAGCAATTGCCACAACCTTTTTAGCCAGTAAAATCTTGGTTAATTCCGGTTCCCGGGCTAAATGCAGATAAGTGAAAAGGATCTGTCCCTCTTTTAAAAAATCAAATTCTGCTGCCAGCGGCTCTTTTACTTTAACAATCATATCTGCTGCCCAAACCTCGGCAGCTGTATCCGCAATCCGGGCTCCAGCCTCCATATATTCTCTGTCAGGAATCCCGCTGGATACTCCGGCAGACTTTTCAGTAATAACCTGATGTCCCGCCTGGACGAAATCGTACACTCCAGCAGCAGTAACTGCCACACGATTTTCATCAGCTTTTATTTCTTTCGGAATTCCGATAAGCATAATACTGTCAGCCTCCATTTGTCATTTATTTTTTGATACGCCCGTAAATTCCGCCCCCGCCTGCTGCAAAGTCCAGTTCATTATGGCGGGCTCTATATATCCATTGAGCAATCTTCTCGCCGGCAACCTCCAGCAGCTGATCGATTGGAACTTTATGGAGAACAGCCATCTCCGTCCCGAAAACAGCCAGAAGTTTAGAATACATTTTCGGGCCGACTCCGGGGAGCTGCCAAAGCGGAACCTGGTAAATATATTGGGAATCAGACTTTTCCACCGCTCTGTCGGCTATGCTCAGCAGACGATCCAGGACTCCTGTAACAACACGCCTGCTGCCACAATAGGGACACGTAAGCTGAGGGGGATTTTCCTGCACTATGCGTTGGCAATGCGGACAGAAAGTGCGGAAGTATTTTCCCGCCTGCGGCGGAAAACCATAGTTGGCAATGATTCGGCCGGACTGACGATCCAAAAGATTTTTTAGACCTTGAAAGGAGTTATCACAAAGTTTCAGCACATTATACTCGCGAGCAATTCTGGAAAGTGAATGGGCATCAGAATTGCTGAATAACAAAACTTCATCCAATTCACTGATACCTCGAGCCATCGCCCGGTCAGCGCTAAGACCGATTTCCAGAGCCTGAGGATGTATAGGCATAACTTCCGCTAAACGGCGGCAACAGTTGCCATAGATCCCTTTATGCGGTGTAAAAGCATGGGCAGGAAGCCAGACTCCCTCATTTCGCTCAACTGCCTTCAGCCAGGCCTCCACAGGCAGATAAGCCTTTTGTGAACTTAGCTGTAAATTTTTTACATAAGGCTTCAGATAACGCACGTAGGCTTCCAGCTGTGCAAGGGCAGGAAAATAGGCCAGGAAGTGAGCAGTCCCTTCCCCGACTTTTAATTCGATCTCTGTCCCGGGAATGATTACCAGTGATTTGGCCGCATAGCCGCCGCCGGAGAGGGAGATAAGCTCTCCTTGATCAATTAACGTTGATAAATCCTGCCTTACTCCGGTAGTCTGAGCGTCAATAATACCTATAAGAGAAAGTCCTTTAATATCCCGAGCTTCCTTAATAACATTTGGCAGAGTAAGGCTCTTAGAGGCAGTAATTTTAACAGCTTTGCCATCCAGACTCCGACCTATATGAATATGCAGATCAGCATAAATCACTCTAATTCACCTTGGGCCAATAATATCCCAAGAGCTGTCTTAGCATCCTGAATCTGGCCTTTTTTAACCATCCACAGGGCTTGCTCCCAGGGAATAACCTCTACTTCCAGAAATTCATCTTCATCAGGGTTGAGAGGATCCCAAACCAGATTGCCAGCCCTGAAAAGATGAATAACTTCATCGGAAAATCCCGGAGTGGAATAGTGCGCCCCCATAGGAGTTAAATCGCCGCGATATCCGGTCTCCTCCCGCAATTCACGCAGAGCACATTCAAGGGGTGCTTCCCCGCCATCAAGTTTACCAGCAGGAATCTCCAATAGATCCCTGCCCAGTGCGTAACGAAACTGCCGGACTAAAAGCAGTCCATTATCTTTGATGGCCACCACCGCCACAGCTCCGGGGTGTTTGACAAGCTCCCGAGTGGATGTAGAACCATTAGGCAGAGAAACAGTGTCTCTTTGCACACTGATTACTTGCCCTTGAAATATTAATTCTTGACTAAGACATTTTTCCCATAAATTTTTTATCCCCATAAGTCCTCCTGTATTTGCCAACTGCGTCCGGCACAATCATAAAATATTGCGATAACATAATTCATGATTTGATTTATTCTGCCCTGCAGCAATAAAATCCTGCTCATGTATTCCGATTGCCTATTAATTTCCAAGCTGCTGCTTCCCGTAAATCGTTTTTCCCCAAATTCGAAAGAAGCATCTCCTTTTTTCTCTGGCTGAATAAAGGAGATGCTTCTGAATGAGCAACGCTTTGGTTTGTGGTCTGAAATTTCAAGTCAACATCCTTAACTTATCGGCAACCATAGCTATGAATTCCGAATTCGTCGGTTTGCCGCGTTCGAGATTGATCGTATAACCGAAAAACTTGTTCATAAATTCAATATTTCCACGATCCCAAGCTAATTCTATAGCATGTCGGATAGCCCGTTCAACCCGGCTGGGCGTTGTGTGATATTTTTCGGCAATCATGGGATAAAGTTCTTTTGTTACTGCTCCTAAAAGAGAGACCTCCTTGACCACATTAACTATGGAATCCCGCAGATACTGGTATCCTTTCACATGGGCCGGAACCCCCATTTGATGAATCATACGGGTAACCTCAGCTTCCAGGGATTTTGTCGGCGCGCCAGGCTGCATATAACCAGAAATACCTGCGGGACTGACCCCGGCTGAAGCATAACTGCCTGCAAAGCCATTTTCCGTAGATAACTGGCGAATACGGTTCCCCAGGGTATTCAGATCAAATGGCTTCAAAATGTAATAATCTGCACCCAGATTGACGGCCCTTTGAGTCATAGCCTCCTGTCCGAATGCCGATAAGATAATGACTCGCGGTTTGTGTACTTCATGCTGCAGTTTTTCCAAAACTCCTAACCCATCAAGATGGGGCATTATAATATCAAGTACTACAACATCAGGTGTTTCCCGAAAGATCATTTCTAATGCTTCGTTTCCATGGTATGCTACACCGACAATTTCCATATCATCCTGGCTCTGAAAATATTCTTTCAAAACCTCCACAAACTCACGATTGTCATCAGCCAAAAGAACCCTGATACGTGTCTGCATTTTAGATCCATTCCTCCCTGCTTTCTTTACAAATTTATTGATTCGACAATTGCGTCGTTATTTCCTGTAATTCAAGTTATTTTCTTTGTACTGAATGCCACAATTCCCGGGCATGCTTATGGGTAATTTCTGTTGGCCCTCCGCCTAACATCCTGGCTAATTCTTCAATTCGTTCTTCTTCTCCCAGATGCCGCACCCTTGTGTAAGTTCTCTGACCATCAGTTTCTTTAAAAATTCCAAAATGTTCCCTTGAACGAGCGGCTACCGAAGCATTATGTGTAATACACAAGACCTGTTTGCTTTCCGAGATATGGGCAAGTTTTTCGGCTACCTTTTGGATAGTACGCCCACCCACACCGCTGTCTACCTCATCGAAAATAAAAGTATCCACTTTTTCTGCTTGAGCCAGAAGGGTCTTCAGAGCCAACATCAGGCGGGACATTTCCCCCCCGGAAGCTACTTTAGCCAAAGGTTTAAGGGGTTCACCCGGGTTGGCTGAAAAATAAAATTCGATTTCTTCAGCTCCGCCTTCCGCAGGTTCAGCAAGTTTCCGCAGACGAACTTCAACCTGACTCTGTTCCAAACCGAGATCTGCCAATTGCTCAAGCCAATCACTCTCTAATCTTGCAGCCTGCTCCTGTCGTTTATTGCTTAATTTCCCGGCTAGTTTTCGGTAATTCTGCTCAGTATCTTCTATTTCTGCCTTCAGTGTCCCGGCTTGCTGATCCAGCTCAGTAATATTGTGAAGTTCCAGGTACAATTTTTCCCGGCTATTAAGAACATCCTGTAAGGTAGAGCCATATTTACGCAGCCTATACAGCTGCCCCTGCCGTTCTTCTATTTGTTCCAGTCTGCCCGGCTCGAACTCAAAATTCTCCCGGTAGGTACGTATTTGTCCGGCCATTTCTTCTGTCATAAAATAGAGTGATTCTGCCAGCCCGAGAAAATGCCGGCTCCCGGGATCTAAACGGGCTAATTCCTGACAGGCTTTAAGAGAACGCCCCAGCAAATCATATACTGCCAGAGTGTTTGAGGTACTGTCATAAAGATCTTCATAGATACCGGCTAAAAGACTCATGATTCGTTCTGCATTGCTCAAGCGTTGTTTTTCCTGTTCCAGGCTGTCTTCTTCTCCAGGAATTGGGTTGACCTGGTCTATCTCCTCGATCTGAAAATGCAGGAAGTCCTCCTTTTGTTTTCTTTCAGCAGAAGACTGAATTAACCGGCGCTCCCGCTGCCGAAGACCCAGATAACGGCGGGCCGCGGAACTTACCTGTTTCACTAATTCCTGTTGGGCGAAACCACCCAGAGAATCCAAGAGGTCGCGATGATTTTCTGCTCTAAAAAGAGAAAGATGCTCCATTTGGCCATGGATATCTACCAGACCTTCACAAAGTCTGCGATAAATATTCAGAGGAATCGTCCGTCCCTGGATACGGCAGATATTTCTTCCGGAAGAGTTAAGTTCCCGATAGAGAATCAACTGTCCCTCTTCGAGATCATAACCCTCTTTTTCCAGATGGGCAAGCACTGGAGAAGGAATATCTGTAAATATGCCTTCTATTCGGGCTTGATCAGCCCCATGTCTTATAAAGTCAGTATTTGCTCGTCCGCCTAAGAGTACTCCCAAAGCATCGATCAACATGGATTTACCGGCTCCGGTTTCACCGCTGAAAACTGTTAACCCCTTGGCAAACGTCAGCTTTACCTCTTCCATAAGCCCGAAATTAACTACCTTAAATTCCGTGAGCACGGCTCAACCTCCTATCCTAACAAATCATAAATCCGTTTACAGACAACAGGTGCAGCTTCTTTTGGTTTAACAACCAGCAGAATGGTATCATCTCCTGCTACAGTTCCGATAACTTCCAGCCAATTGCTGTTATCTATGATTGAAGCTAAGGCATGGGCATTACCCGGTATCGTTCTGATCAAAACAAGGTTTTCACTGTCATCAACAGAGACGACAGTCTCCCGCAATATCCTTTTCAGGCGTTCCTGATTATTCAAAGGGTATTGTTCGGCAGGAATTGCATAATGATATTCATCATCACTACCGGGTATTTTGATCAGCCCTAACTCCTTAATATCCCGGGAAACAGTTGCCTGAGTAACTATAAAGCCCGCTTCCAGCAGTTTTTTAGCCAAATCCTCCTGCGTCCGAATAACCCCTTTGCTTATTATTTCCTGAATCTTTATGTGCCGACGGGTTTTCACTATTCAACCCCCCTGTTTTTTTGCACCATAACCCAGTAAGGACTTTTTTTTCCCTGATTTAGGTAAAGACCTTCAAGCACACTATAGTCTTCTTTAGACAAGGATGTCAAAAATTTTTCCAACCCGCAATATTCTTCTTCAGCACCCGGATGTCCGCGGTAAACTGTAAGCACTACAAGCCCCCCTACATGCAGGAGCGTCAGGGCTTCCTCAATTCCCTTAATAGTTGAATCTTTCATGGTAACAATCCTGTGATTACTGCCGGGCAGATAACCCAAATTGAAGATCACGGCTCGCAATCGCTCAGTTATAACCTCCCGACAACGAGCATGATCAAGGCAATGCATTATAACCCTGTCGGTCATCCCCTTATCCTGAAGCAAAAGGCTTGTCGCGGTCAAGGCCTGTTCCTGAATATCCAAAGCATAAACTTTTCCTTTCGGACCGACACATTCCGCCAGGAACAAAGTATCCCGCCCCCGTCCGGCTGTAGCATCCAAAACACTATCCCCCGGTAAAATCACCTGTTGCAGAAAAGTCCGTAACAAACCCTGGATATCCCTGATTTCTCTGAGCATCCTAACGATCCCTTAGTTTTTCACGAATAACAGCGGAGAAACTGCGACTGCCTAAACGAATCAGCAAGGCTTTCAGAGGTGCTTTTGTTATTATTGCCGACTCCCCGGAAAGCAAAGTTGTTTTTCCTCTGCCGTCAAAGGTAACATTACATGTACGGCCTTGATCCACTACCACTTCAATCACTTCATGATCTGAGACCACCATCGGCCGGGCGGAAAGAGAGTGTGTTGCGATGGGAGTGATAATGATAGCTTCTACATTGGGGCTTACAATCGGTCCCCCTGCTGATAAGGAGTAAGCGGTTGACCCAGTTGGAGTTGCAACAATCAGGCCATCGGCCGGATAAGAAAGGGCGGGTTCTCCTGATAAATTAACCTTGATTGTAATGATCCCCTCATCACTTTCTCTGGAAAATACCACATCATTGAGAACTGTAACTGATTTATCCTCTTTGTTGGGACTTTTTAGAACAGCATTCAACATTAAACGTTCTTCAATAAGATAATCTCCGCTTAAAACTTTCTCCAGGGAAACAAACAACTTGTCTTTCTCGATTTCACACAGAAAACCCAGGCGCCCCAGATTGACTCCCAAAACCGGAATTCTCATGGCTGCCGCCTCTCTGGCAGCTTTCAGCAATGTTCCGTCACCGCCCAAAGAAATAATAAAGCTTATATCCTGGTTCTCCATTTCTGATCCGTCAGCGAGAACCTCCCACTGTCTGTCACTCAACCAGCTGGTAAGCTCTGAGGTCAATTGCTGAATTTCCTCCTTGCTGCTGTTAAGCCATAAACCAACTTTTTTCATACCTTCATTTCGTCTCCCTCTGAGCTTTCGCCACGAGATTTTCTATCGATATCGCAATACTGTCGGCTGTTGGCTTTCCGCAGGAAAGCCAAGCCAGATATTCAATATTACCTTCCGGACCCCGGATCGGAGAATAATGCACTCCTCTGATCCCAAAGCCATTTTTCCGGGCCTCCTCTAGAACATTATCCAGAACCTGACAATGGACGGCAGGATCTTTGACAACCCCTTTTTTGCCCACTTTCTCCCGTCCGGCTTCAAACTGAGGTTTAATCAGAATTACAGCCTGTCCGTTCTCCTTTAATATGGCCCGCATGGCAGGAAAGATTTTAGTAACGGAAATAAAAGCAACATCAGAAACAACCCAATCCACTTTCTGCGGTAATGATGATTCATTCAGGTAACGGGCATTGACTCTCTCCATAGTAACAACGCGGGGATCAGTGCGTAATTTCCAGTCTAATTGGCCATAGCCCACGTCAATGGCATAAACCCTGGTCGCTCCATTTTGTAAAAGACAATCGGTAAATCCCCCGGTTGAGGCCCCGATATCTGCTGCAACCTGACCCCTGAAATCCAGCTGGAAAATTTCTATCGCCTTAGCCAGTTTCAAACCGCCGCGTGAGACATAGGCCGGTTTCTCGCCCTTGAGTTCCAGTATTGTATCCTCAGCCACTTCCAACCCAGGTTTCTCCAGACGCAGCCCCTTGGCAAAAACTGCCCCAGCCATGATCAGGGATCTGGCCTTTTCCCGGCTCGGGGCTAATCCCTGTTTGACCACCAGCAGATCGAGCCGTTCTTTCCCTTTATTTCTACCCACAATTACCCCCTAAATGCGCTGTTCGAGGTCCAAACCGCATTCATTAAACAACCAGATTACTTATTGAAGTTGCACAAAGAAATCAGACTGTAGTCCTACAGTAACAATTATAAAACTTAAATCCCGATCCTGGCATAATGCTTAGGTTTAAATTTCATATCCCGGGCCTCCAACTTGGCAAATGCTTCCAAAATACCTTGGACTGACAAACCATAGATCTCATGCAGCTGGGATATTGATCCCTGCTCTACAAAATCAGGATAACCCAGTCTTACCACAGCTACGTCTTTCAGACCCTCATCAGCAAGCAGTTCCAAAACTGCTCCTCCCATACCGCCTGCCAGAATGTTATCCTCCACTGTAATAAGCCGTTTGCTCAAACCAGCATATTGCAGGATCATTTCCCTGTCTAAAGGATTTAGATAGCGCAGGTTAATAACAGCTGTCTCTATGCCACGCTGTTTCAGCTCCTGTGCTGCCAGCAGGCAAGTGTTCACAACTGGACCGGCTGCGATGATTGTTAGATCCCGCCCGTCGCGTAGAAGTTCAGCCTTGCCCAGGGGTAGTTCCCCGTCATTCTCCTGCACCGTCACGCCCTGACCCACTGAGCGGGGATAACGTACAGCCACTGGACCCTCCAACCTGAAAGCAGTATATAACATTTGACGAAACTCATTTTCATCTTTGGGAGCCATCAGAACCAGATTGGGGATACTGCGTAAGAAGGAAATATCAAAAAGACCATGATGAGTTGGACCGTCATTGCCAACAACTCCTGCCCTGTCTACAGCCAAAACTATATTGGCCCTGGCCAGACAGACATCCTGCAGGATCTGGTCATAAGCCCTTTGCAAGAAAGTGGAATAGATAGCTATTACAGGTTTTAAGCCACTGATCGCCAGAGTTGCGGCAAATGTCACGGCATGTTCTTCGGCAATTCCCACATCAAAAAAGCGTTCCGGATATTGCTTGGCAAACTGACTTAGCCCTGTTCCTGTAGGCATAGCGGCAGTAATAGCCACTACTTTTGGGTCAGTTGCAGCTATATCACATATTGTTTGTCCAAATATTTGGGTATATGTCGGCGGTGCCGGCTTCCTGACAATTTTACCAGTCGTCTCATCAAACGGTCCTACACCGTGAAACAAATCGGGATCCCGCTCAGCCGGCAGATAGCCCTTACCTTTGCGGGTCACCACATGCAGCAGGATAGGGCCTTTTTTCTGTTTGGCCTGTTCCAGAACTTGTTCCAAAAGTTTAGGATCATGCCCGTCAAAAGGACCTAAATAAGTAAAACCCAGTTCTTCAAACCACATTCCAGGTACCAAAAGATATTTTATTTTTGATTTAGCCCTTGTAGCCGCTTTACTTACCTTAAAGCCAATCTTGGGGATACTCTTCAAAAGATCTTTAACATCTGCTTTTCGTTTTTCATAACGCGGATCTGACCGCAAACGATTCAAATAAGAAGATAAGGCCCCGACATTAGGGGAAATAGACATCTTATTATCATTCAGTATCACCAGCATATTCGTACCGCTATGACCGGCATGATTCAAGGCTTCGTAAGCCATGCCTCCGGTCAATGCACCATCCCCAATAATAGCAGCAACATTATAGTTTTCCCCGGAAAAATCCCTGGCTTTGGCAAAACCAACTGCAGCGGAAATCGAGGTGCTGGCATGACCGGTTTCAAAACAATCGTGAGGGCTTTCTGAACGTTTGGGAAAACCGGAAAGTCCGTCATATAACCGCAAAGTCTTGAATTCCGTCAGACGACCGGTGACCATCTTATGAATATAAGTCTGATGTCCGACATCCCAGATCAGCTTATCACGGGGACTATCGAATACACGATGCAGGGCCAAAGTCAATTCCACAACACCTAAATTAGGTGCCAAATGACCTCCATTGCGGGACACAACTGTGATCATTTCCTGACGGATTTCCTGCGCAAGGGTTTTCAGTTCCTCCCAGTTCAAAGCCCGTAAGTCTTTAGGCTCACGAATCCCTTCGAGCAGCCCCATTTTTTCTTCCTCCTCGTTTTTTCAGTTGCGTAAAATTGAGGCCTGTTACTTTCTCAAAGCTTGCAATTATCCCTCCAACCATACCGATAATATGATTGGCCTCACGAATAGCAAATGATTTACCCATAGCTTTGCCTGTTATATTCAAAGATGCCGCTAAAGCCAGCATCCCGGTGCTGAGCCATATTTCAAGCGCCTGCAAAGAAGGATAAGTGCGGATAATATCAAGTATAATTGTAGCTACCATGACTCCGCTGAGAATGCCGGCAATATCCCCTACAATATCATTGGTAAAATTAGCTACTTTATCAGCATTACGAACCAGGTAAACAGCTTGCTGGGCACCAAAAACTCGATTAGCCGCCCGGGCATGGTGCGGAGCTTCACTGGCAGCCGTCGCTGCAATACCCACTATGTCAAATATTACACCCGTCCCAATTACTAACAATAACAAGATATAAGTTAAAATTGGAAAAGTGTGCCTGATTAATAACTCTGAACCAAAACCCACAGCTGCAGCAAGAACAAAGCTTCCCAAAAAAACGGCCGGTATATGTTTCCAGCCATTTTTCTTTTTCCCGGCCAATATCTAACCTCCCAAAAACAATACCCCTGCTTATCAAACAAGCAAACCGATGATAATTCCAACCAGAGCACCGCCAAATACCTCAAAGGGAGTATGCCCGATCAATTCCTTCAGTCTTTCCTGGGCCAGATCAGAACCCACATAAAATCGCTCCACCAGCTGATTTAGAACCTCGGCTTGCTTACCGGTCGCCCACCTCACCCCTGCCGCATCATACATTACCACTAAAGCAAAGACGACAGAGACAGCAAAAAGAGGGGAACTCCAACCGGAATATTTACCTACCCCTAAAGCAGCGGCACATACAATAGCAGCATGTGAACTGGGGAAAGCTCCGGAACTCATGATCAGCCGGGGATCGAGATTTCCCCGCAGAAATAAAGCGAGTAACACTTTAATAATCTGGGCAGTCAGCCAGGCAATCATTGCCGAAATAAGTATTGTATTGTTAATAATTCCTGACAATATCGTCATAATATACCTCTTAATACTGGCGGTTTTCCATATATTCAGCCAACTGGGCCAGGAACCTGCCCCGCTCCCCAAAACATGCCAGAGCCTCCAGAGCTTTGCTGGTCTGATCATGCAGGTATTCCCTGGCTTTCTCCAGACCCATCAAGGACGGATAGGTGGCTTTGGCATTTTTCTGGTCACTGCCCACCGGTTTGCCCAGGATCCCACTATCTCCCTCAATGTCCAATACATCATCCTTAATCTGAAAAGCCAGGCCCAGGGCTTGAGCATATTGGGTCAAGGCCTCGATTTGATCTTCCCTACCCCCGCCCAGGATTGCGCCCAGACGAGCTGCGACCCTCAACAAAGCCCCGGTCTTCTTTCTGTTAATTTCTTCTATTTCACCTAAGGTCAAATCTTTGCCTTCTCCATCCAGATCCAGAACTTGCCCTCCGACCATCCCCAGCCTGCCGGCAGCAGCGGCCACTTCATTTAAGACTCTCAGCTGCAGTTCGGCAGAAAAAATCATCCTGGAGGAAAGCAATTCAAAAGCATAAGTCAATAAGCCGTCTCCGGCCAGAATAGCATAGCCTTCACCAAACACTTTATGGTTAGTCAGTAGACCACGGCGGTAATCATCATTATCCATAGCAGGCAGATCATCATGGATCAGGGAATAAGTATGGATAAGTTCCAAAGCCACTGCTGCCGGCAAGACCTCCTGCATATTGCCCCCAACGCATTCCGCTGCGGCCAGGGCCAGGACCGGCCGGATGCGTTTGCCGCCGGCAACCAGAGAATAGTGCATGCTTTTGCTCATCAGGTCTTCAGTCCAAGGCATATCCTTGATATATTGCTCAACAGTCTGAAGATATCTATCATAAGAGGTTTTGAACATTATTCAGCCTCATCCTTCCCCAATAAAACTAGCTGGTGCCACTCGCAGCTCTCCATCCGGCCCCTCCATTAGCAATTCCATTTGCCGTTCAGCATTATCTAACAAAGATGTGCAAAACTGCACAAGCTCCATGCCCTCGCGAAAGAAGGCCAGAGATACCTCCAGGGAAATTTCTTTTTCTTCCAAAGCCATCACAATCTGTTCCAACCGCTTGATACCGGCTTCAAAATCCGGGATCTGCCTGGAATTATCCTCATTATTCATTATTCATTCTCCTTTGCCAGAACCTGGCAAATTATGCTTCCCAGCGCCAGACGCACCTTGATTTTATCCTCAATGCTGACATCCTGGACAGAACGCAAGAGTTTACCCTGAGTATCGTAAGTCAGGGAATAACCCCGGCCCAATATGGCTAAAGGACTGAGAAGATCAAGCTTCGCAGCCAATAATTTCAGTATACCATTTTTATCCGTTATAAATCCAGTCATATTGTTTTGTAGTCTGGTCTCCAGGATATCAAGTTCCTGGCGCGCCTGGGCCAGGTGCCAATAGGGATTTTGCAGGGAAGATTTTCTAGCCAGTTCTGCCAAAATACGGCGTTTCTGCTGAAGCTGGATACTCATCTTTGATACCAGATCACGGGTACTTTGGGCCAAGCCGGCCTGCAGTTCCTGTAATAACGGTACTGCCAGTTCCGCTGCCGCGGAAGGAGTTGGCGCTCTTAAATCAGCTGCCAAATCAGCTATAGTCAGATCTGTTTCATGGCCGACTGCTGAAATGACCGGAATACGAGACAATGCGATTGCTCGAGCAACCTCTTCAGTATTAAAAGCCCAAAGTTCTTCCAGTGAGCCCCCGCCGCGCCCTACGATCAGGACATCGGCCTTTCCATATTTATTAAGACGGTCAATAGCCTGAGCAATCTCCCGGGGAGCGGATTCTCCCTGCACTGCCGCAGGGGCCAGAATCCAGGGCAAACCGGGGTAACGCCGCTGCAGAACTGTAATAATATCACGCAGGGCTGCCCCGGTTTGACTGGTTACGATTCCTATCCGCCGCGGAAAACGGGGAATCGCTTTCTTAAGTTCCTGAGCAAACAACCCTTCAGCAGCCAAACGCTGCTTCAATTGTTCGAAAGCCAGGTATAATTCACCCAGACCGCTGGGTTGCATTTCCTCAGCATACAACTGGATATTTCCGTCCCGTTCATAAATACGCAAACTCCCCCGCACCAAAACTTTCATCCCATCTGCCGGTAAAAAACGCACATTTTGGGAGCGGGTACGAAACATTACTGCTTTAAGACTGGAATACTCATCCTTGAGAGTAAAATACCAATGTCCAGAAGGACGATGATTTTTGAAGTTGAATAGTTCCCCGCATACCCAGCAATTTCGGAAATCAGACTTCTCACTCAACATTCGTCCGATTTCCCCTGTTAATTCGGCAACTGTCCAAACTTTGGCCACATTTTTCACCTCTTGTACCATAATACACAATAATGGCCAGCACTTTCAATGATACCCCGCTATTTCAGTAAAGAAATTAATTTAGATACAAGTATCAGCAGTCAGGCCTGTCAGCAATAAAGCAAAATCCCTCTTTTCGAAGGTTAAACTTTTAAAAGAGAGACCGGTTTTCCTAAATTATAATCTGCTTTGTACAAGAGCAACTGTATCCTGACTGATCTGGGCAGCTTCTTTTAGGAGCCGGTCCCGTTCAGCTGTCACATAAGCCTGATACTGGGTATTCTTGATTTGAGGGAGGTTGATATCCACACTAAATAAGGCAGATCTCAGAGAACCTTCCGCCAGACAGACTGCTACCCCGACATCACTGATTGCAGCCTTATTCCCGATCGGAGCTAAAATCTGGGCCAGTTTTAATATCTGAAAGCAGTTTTGGGCTATTGCCAAAGGGGTATTTGTGGCCGATACTAAAACCTTTTGCATCTCGGCACCGCGGTCGGCTTTTTGTTCCTCTGTAGCTTTGGGAAGTTTCAGAACAGCCATATATTTGGAAAATTCCTCAATATCCTGACTCAGGCCCTGCTTTAGGGCTGCCAGCAAATCTTGTCCCTGAGCCAATATTTCCCGAACCTGGGCCTCAACGTCTTTGTATTTTTCCTTACCGATTGTCAGATTAGCCACCATACAAACCATGGAAGCCGCTAAAGCTCCGGCATAGGCAGAAACACTGCCCCCGCCGGGAATCGGGGCCGCGCTGGCTGACTGAGCCAGGAATTCATCAATACTCCATTGCCAAACAGACATCAGTATCCTCCTTGCAAGGTAATACCTTTAAGAACATTACGCATAATCATAGCAGTTGTCAGTGCCCCCACTCCGCCGGGAACCGGGGAAATTCTCCCGGCCACTTCCTGAACTCCTTTAAAATCGACATCCCCGCAGATCCCATCTGCAGTTTCATTGATCCCGGCATCGACCACTACAGCCCCGGATTTTACCATATCCCTGGTAATGAGATTGATTTTGCCTACCGCGGAAATCAAAATATCAGCCTGGCGGGTAAAAGAACCCAAATCGACAGTGCGGGAATGACAGATTGTTACCGTTGCATTATACTTGAGAATCAGAAAAATCAAGGGTTTGCCGACAGTCTCTCCCCGGCCGACTATTACTGCATGTTTCCCGGAAATTTCTACCCCGGAACGCAGCAAAAGTTCGATACAACTTAAAGGTGTTGCCGGGAAAAGGCCCTCTTCCCCGCTGAGGATATAGCCCCTGTTGATAGGATGACATCCGTCCACATCTTTTTCCGGCCGTACCGCAGCCATAATTTTTTCTTTGGCCAGGTGTTTAGGCAGAGGAAGTTCGATCATAATACCATGTACTTTTTCGTCCTCATTAAGGTAGGCAATTAAATCCAAGACAACACTTTCCTCAGTATCCTCAGCCAAGGCGAACAATTCATAAGCCATACCCATATTCTCAGCTGCTTTTTGTTTGGACTTGGCGTAAACAACCGATGCTGGATCAGAACCGACCAGGATAACAGCCAGTTTTGGTTGCTTGCCCTTCTCTTTCCAAGCGGCAATCTCCAGTTTAATCTCTTCTCTTAAAATTTTAGATATTGCTTTGCCATCAAGCAATTCTGCCAAAAATTTCACTCTCCTTAATCAACCGGTATCTATTTTAACTCGCAGCAAATGTAGAGTTTGCGAATGGGCAATAGTGATTTGCTAAAGTTTAGCTCTTAAATAAGCATCAATTCCGGCAGCAGCTTTTTTGCCGGCTCCCATAGCCAAAATAACCGTTGCTGCTCCGGTTACAATATCCCCGCCGGCAAAAACCCCGGGTTTTGAAGCAGCCATAGTCTCCGGATCAGCCACGATATTGCCCCGCTTATTCAGTTCAAGTCCCGGAGTGGATGTTGTTACCAGCGGATTAGGTCCCTGCCCTATAGCGACAATAACTGTCTCCACGGGAATCTCGAATTCCGAACCCGGTATCGGTACCGGGGAGCGGCGTCCCGAAGCATCAGGCTCACCCAGTTCGTAACTCAGGCAGGTCATACTTTTGACCCATCCCCGCTCATCGCCATTAAGGGCTACCGGATTAGTCAATAAGCGGAATTGCACGCCTTCCTCTTCGGCATGTTCCGCTTCCTCCAAGCGGGCAGGCATTTCCACTCGCGAACGCCGGTAGATAATGGAAACATCCTTGGCTCCCAGCCGCAGAGCGGTACGGGCACTGTCCATAGCTACATTGCCTGCTCCCAAAACAGCAACACTTTTCCCTACTTTAACAGGAGTGGCATATTGCGGAAACATATACCCTTTCATCAGGTTGGTTCTGGTCAAAAACTCATTAGCAGAATAGACCCCGTTCAGGTTTTCTCCCGGTATTTCCATAAAAAAAGGCAAGCCGGCGCCTGTACTGATAAAAACGGCCGCATACCCTTGGGCCATAAGTTCATCAACCGAAGTTATTTTACCAACAACCTGGTTAGGAAGGATTTCTACACCCAGATCTCTAAGGCTGCCAATTTCTTTTTGCACAATTTCCTTGGGTAAACGGAACTGCGGAATCCCGTACATCAACACCCCGCCGGCAACATGCAAAGCCTCTAAAACTGTTACAGCATACCCGGTCTTAGCTAAATCTCCGGCACAAGCCAAACCAGCCGGACCGGCTCCGATAATAGCCACGCGTTTACCGTTTGGCGCAACTTTCTCCGCAGCTTTGCCGCCAAATTCGATCTCATAATCAGCAGCAAAACGCTCCAGACGGCCAATCGCTACCGGTTCATCTTTAATTCCTTTGACACACAGTTTTTCACATTGGTTTTCCTGGGGGCAGACCCGGCCACAAACTGCCGGCAAAGAATTCTTGACCTTCAATATCTGGGCAGCTGCCAGAAAGTCTTCTTCCGCAATTTTTTTAATGAAATCCGGAATCAAAACCTCAACCGGACAGCCTTTCCGGCAGGCAGGCTTTGAACATTGCAGACAGCGCTTGGCTTCGGCCACAGCCATTTCTTTGGTATAGCCTAAAGCTACCTCGTTAAAATTCCGAACTCTTTCCCGGGCATCCTGGCAAGGCATTTCCTGACGTGCGGCTTTAAGTGTCATTATTCATGCCCTCCTTCGCAGTTACATTGCAGACGTGCTTTTATCCGGTTTTCTTCATCCTGGAAAAAAGTCAGACGTTTCATAGCCAAATCAAAATCAATGAGATGTCCGTCAAATTCCGGCCCGTCCACACAGGCAAATTTTGTTTCCTTACCCACACTCACGCGGCAAGCCCCGCACATCCCAGTCCCATCCACCATAATAGGGTTCATGCTGACAATGGTTCTGAGTCCCAAAGGACGAGTATAATCAGCCACAGCTCTCATC
Source organism: Desulfitobacteriaceae bacterium (assembly GCA_035561015.1). Taxonomy (GTDB): domain Bacteria; phylum Bacillota; class Desulfitobacteriia; order Desulfitobacteriales; family Desulfitobacteriaceae; genus UBA2264. Next base: position 21,460 of record DATMYJ010000311.1, read on the forward strand.
ATAACCATCGGACCAATAGCCCAGATCACTTTAACATTATTGCCTTGAGCCAACACCTGATCCAAACCATCTGTTACAAACCCTTTTATTCCCTTGCTCCCGTCGTTGGTTGCAATAACCACCTCATCACTTACGGCCCGCATTTCTTCTTCTAAAATAAGCAGATCAGCACTTCTCGATCCAAGGATAGAGATTACTTTATTGCCCGCCGCTTTTAGAGCCCGGGCAATCGGATAAATGGGGGCAATACCCAGGCCACCCCCGATACAAACAACTGTGCCGTAATTCTCTATTTCAGTGGCTGTTCCCAAAGGACCCACAAAATCCTGAAAAGCACTGCCTTCCTCCATTCGATTGATCAAGGCTGTGGAATACCCCACATTCTGAACCACTATGGTGACAGTGCCTTGCTGACGGTCGAAATCCATAACTGTCAAGGGAATCCGTTCTGAAAACTCATCCCCGTGGACAATAATAAATTGCCCCGGCTCCACCTTGGCTGCGACAGCCGGTGCCTTAATATCCAAGAGCACTATTTCCGGGGCCAGCACTCTTTTTTTTACTATTTGATACACCTCTATTCCTCCTTTATTCCTCAAGACTGCTGCTCCGACATCCTTCACCGGTTAAGAGCGCTACTCCTATAGCATTATCCCGGCACCAATCCGGTTCAGCCCAATAAAATTGTCCCTGTTTATGCAAACGCCGGTCCAGTTCACTGCGCAGATATTTATTAGCCGCTACTCCACCCACCATTAAAACTTGCTGCAGGCCTGTGGACTCCATCCCATTGGCAATTAATTTAGCCAGTGTTCGCACCAGACAACCTTCCACTGCCAGCGCCACATTGGATTTGGAAATACCCTGATCAATTAAACGCTGCGCCGCAGATTCAACTCCGGAGAAGCTGACCTCAAACCCTTTGACTGCCGAAGGCAGAAGTGAAGCAGCCTCCGGTTCCGCCTCAAGGGCAAGCTCTTCCAGGGCCCGGCCGGCAGGAAACTGCAGCCCCAGCCTTACTCCCACCCGGTCAACAAACTGCCCGGCATGTAAATCTGTAGTTCCTCCCAGCAATTCCAGACTGAAACGCCCCGGCGCAGTATGACTGACCAAGAGCAGTTCTGTCGTTCCTCCCGAAAGATGAACAGCTAAAAATTTTTCTGCTGCCGGACCTTTAGCTGAAGCACAACCAGCAGCAATATGTCCCTCCTGATGGCTGGTCAGAAACAAAGGAATCTGACGAGCAGCAGCCAGCGCATTTGCCAAGGCAATCCCGGCAGTAAACACAGGCATATAAGACCCGGCAACCGGACGGGGTGAGCAGCTGACCCCAATGCCAGCCAACGTTTCCCACAAAGACCTGGGGATAGCGGGAATTTGATTTGTTAAATTATGTACATGCTGAAAAAAAGCCGTTGATTGAGCCAAACCTGTCTCACCAACCGCTACTTTCAGGATATTCTGTGATTCCCAGATTAAATCCCGGCCCTCGTTTACAATTGCCAGAGATGTGGTATAAGCACTGGTATCAAGACCCAGGTAGTTCACTTTTTGAATCCTCCACAAGCCCCATATTTTTTCGGTTGCTCACCAGCCGATCCAGAATGCCGTTAATAAATTTGGCAGATTCTTCACCGCCATAACTTTTTGCCAACTCTATAGCCTCGTTCAAACTTACCCGCTCAGGAATATCGTCCCGAAAAAGTATTTCATAGGCTGCCAAACGCAGAATATTCCGGTCTACCCCCGCCATTCTCTCCAGAGACCAGCTCTGGGCTAAGGCTGCAATCTCCCGGTCTATTTCTGCCAGATGTTTTACTGTTCCTCTAATAAGTTCCTGAGCAAAAGCAATACCTGACTTGGGAACAGCAAACTCCTCACCCCAGGATTCTGCAATTTGGTCTAAATCAGGATTTTCCTTGTCAAAATCCAATTGAAACAGCACTTGCAAGGCCGTTTCCCGAGCTAATCTCCTACTCATTAAACCCACCTCAGTCCTACCAAAATCTGGTAACTACGGGAAAATCTCAATCTGATCCCTGTATTCATATTAAACCAGTAAAGCACAGCGCCTGGTAAACAGCACCTGAAGTTCCTGGAATCGGGCAGAACTATTTACTTTATTTTCCTATTAGCCGATCCAGCCAGAGAGATAAACTCTGAAAATCATCCTCCCGTTTACCCAGCACATAGCCCGCTGCTACAAATAAAACTAAAACTAATGTTTTCCAGAATCCCATTACTACAACCAGTAACCCCAAAATAAAACCCAAAGATATCCCTATTAGTTTTCCAGGATGATTTTGCCAAGCCCATAAGAAAAAGTTTGCTGTTTCTCGCCCGCTTCGGGCCCAATACTCTTTCATTTCACTCGTGCCTGGCCGGCGGTTTCCGGTCTCTGTACAAGCACTTTCACCTCGGCCACCTGAATACCTGTAAAATGTTCAACATCTTTTTGCACTTTAAGCTGGATTTGCTCCGAGATTTCTGTGATCACAACATCAGAGTTAAACTGGGTCGTAACGGTTATCTCCAAACCTGTTTTGTTCTCTCGCAGCGATACTTTAACCTGGAGTACACCTACGATCTCTAAGGCACTCTGTCTGACGATTTCCTGAAGAGCATCATAAGCTATGCGTACTTCACCGGTCTTGGAAGAGGCACGGAAGGAACGAGGAATTTTTTCTCTGGGCCTAAAAAAAATTAATAGGCCCAAAAGAAGCAGCAAAGCTGCCAAAACTATGCTTTCCCACTGATTTGTCTTAAGCCAGTTTATTCCCTGGTACAGCAGGTCAGAGGGTAAGGCCCAGCCGGTTGCTAGTGCCAAAATCCATAAAGCTGTTAAACACAATATTGCTCCCAGGCAATATGCTAACATATTTTCACCTCTTTCAGAAACCCCCCTTGGTATTTCTTCCAAGGGGGGTAACATTTAGCGCAAACGCAGTTCCTCTTCTTTGGGTTCCGCTGAAGTTCGAAAATTTATTCCTTGCACATGGACATTGGTTTCGACCACATTTAACCCGGTCATAGTTTCAATAGCTTCTTTAACTGCTTCCTGAACTTTCAGAGCCACATTGGGAATAGAAACTCCAAAGTCCATGATTACGTATAAATCCACTGCAGTCTCCTGTTCACCTACTTCGACTTTAACACCTTTGGACAGATTCTTGCTGCGTCCCAACATATGAGCCAGATCTCCAACAATCCCACCGCTCATCCCGGCAACCCCTTCTACCTCTGTGGCTGCCATGCCGGCAATAATTTCGACGACTTCATCTGCGATTCTTATCGCCCCCAGCGAATTATCTGATGCCGATTTTTCCATGACGTCACCTCTTACCTTTATTTCTTAACATAGGCTGATATTCAGCACAAATACTGACCTTTGTTTCATTATAGCAAACCTAGGGGCTTGTAGTAAAGATTGTGCTCTTGTTCCGTAATAAGCAGCTTTTAGGACCACAGACAGGAGTTTAGTAT
>DATMYJ010000312.1:0-2079 GCA_035561015.1 Desulfitobacteriaceae bacterium
GAAGATAAAATGTATGAAAATAAAATTATGGAAAAGGAGAGTATGCGCGGCAAGGCAGTAAGCAAAATTATTACTTCTTTGCATGAGAGAAATCCCCGGGAAGAGCAGCACTCGGAAAGGGTGAGCAGATTATGCCGTAAAATAGGAGAAGCTCTGAACTTATCGGTAAATGAAATTAAAAGATTGGGTGTTGCCTGTTTTTTGCACGACATTGGGAAGATTGCTATTAAAGAAGATGTTCTTAACAAACCCGGAAAGCTGACTGATCAGGAGTGGCATGAAATAAAGCGGCATTCCGATATCGGTTACAGGATATTAAGTTCGTCATATGATATGTTTGATCTGGCAGACTGGGTATTCGCCCACCATGAAAGATGGGATGGCAAAGGTTATCCCAAAGGTTTAAAAGGCAGAAATATTCCATTGATGGCCAGAATCATAACATTAGTTGATGCTTATGATGCCATGACAAGCAAACAAATTTATTGTGAAACCAAAAAAGAAGAAGAGGTAATCTCCGAAATCCGCAATAATGCCGGCAAGCAGTTTGATCCTGATCTTGCCAGAACTTTTGTTGAAAAGGTATTGAAAAAATCTTGGACGTAAATTTCGAGGGGATGCATAGAAAAAGCCCGCTATTTCAAGCGGGCTTTTTCTATGCATCCCGGCTGTTAGTTTGCTAATGAGATTTGCTCTTGATCTGCCTCTGCTAACGGCAGATTGATTATAAAAGTAGATCCGATTCCGGGAATACTGTTTATCTTTATATCCCCGCCATGATTACGGATAATCTGATAAGTTACAGCCATTCCTAATCCGGTGCCGGTTTTCTTAGTAGTAAAAAAGGGATCGAATATTCTGGCCAGTGTCTGCTGATCCATTCCTTTACCATTATCTTTGATAAACAGAGATACCCCAGGGGAGGAGGTCTGCCGCTGAACAGTAACCTCTACCTTGCCTTGAGGGCCAACGGCATCGAAGGCATTTTTTAAAACGTTTAACAAAACTTGTTTGATTTGGTCCTTATCAATATGCAGACAGGGTATTTTGGTAGGATAAGAGAAACGCAAGTCGATTTCGCGCAACAGGGCTTCGCTTTCTATAAGAATCTGTACTTCTGATAAGACGACAGCAATATCTTCCAGCGATTGTTTTGGCAAAGAAGGCTTGGTCGAGTTAAGAAAGTTTGTAATAAAGTTGTTTACGCGGTCGAGCTCTCCTAAAATAATATCCAGAAATTCTTTTTTCGGGCTATTGGCCAATTCTGGTTCCAGTAATTGAATAAATCCCCGTACAGAAGTTAAGGGATTGCGGATCTCATGTGCGATTCCCGCAGCCAAAGTTCCAACAGTGGCCAGCTTTTCATTGTTCATAACTGCTTTTTCCAGCTGTCTTTGTTCGGTAATATTTTGGATTAGTGCAATAACTTCAGTGATATTTCCTGTTTTATCCCTGATAGGAGAAGTGGTGATTTTTAGGATTTTACCACAGGAATAATTCTCTTCTCCGGAAAATATTTTTCCGGTTTCCAGGGTCTCGATTACCAAATCTGTAAAGGTAAGAGTTTCACAATCTGTCTCGGCCGGTTGATCAGAGCAGTACTGTTTAAGAAGGGCCAGATTTTCTCCCAGACAGTCATCAATATTGAATCCCATAATTTCTTCCAGGGCATTGTTAACAAAGGTAAGTTCACCTTTTTTATTAATGGTCAGCACTCCGATTGCAATTGAATCAAGAATAAGCTCATGTTTATTCTTATAGAGTGCCAGGGAGGAATCAAGACGAAGGACCGCTTCTGTCCAGTTATTAAGTGTCTCTTTACTATATTTGCCCCCACTGTTTTTGGCTCCGAAAGTAACCATAACTCCGAGGAGGAAAACAAGACCGCGGTTAATTACACGCAGGGAATTTTCCGGGGCTAAATTCCTGGTAATTTCCATAATGGCTTCATGGTGAAGAGATACAAGTTCTTCGGTAGCAACTATCTTGCCGCTTAATTCATTGCTGAATTGGTCGGCTCTATATAAAGCTTCTTCTTCATTTTCATAAAAAAACATCTGCAGTAAATCGCTATATTTC
>DATMYJ010000313.1:0-2548 GCA_035561015.1 Desulfitobacteriaceae bacterium
TGATAAGACCAATCCTCATCTTGTTTGGCAGGCTCGGCAGAATATCAAAAAACTGAATCTTGAAGCGAGTGGCATTACGAATGAAGAAATAAATAAACAGCTGAAGGTAAATACACCACCTCCAGCAAAGCAGGGACTGCCGACAAAAGGTTCACCTAAAGTACTGGCAATACTGATAGATTTTCCGGATTATCCACATAATGAAGCTGTACAGACTGTCAGCGATTTTTCTACTAAATTTACTGGTGATGGTGATCTATCTCTATATCCCTATGATAGTATAACAAGATATTACGAAAGATCATCCTATAACCAATTATCCATTTCCAGTAATATTTTAGGTTGGTATAGGGCCCAGTACCCACGCAGCCATTATGAGGAAATGGGTATAGGATCTGGAGAAGATTGGTTAATTAAGGAAGCAATCAATTATTACGATTCCCAAGGGCATGACTTCTCTCAGTACGATAATAACAATGATGGAGTAATAGACGGTATTTATATTAAGTGGACCGGACCGAACAATGGCTGGGCAAATTTTTGGTGGGCATATCAATGCAATTTCTGTGATCCGATCTATACAGTTGACGGGAAGCACCTTAATAAATACGTTTGGTCTTGGTATGGAGCAGATACCTATTCCAATACCAACTGGACAGGACCGTATGAGCCAAGGATTGATATCCACGAAACCGGTCACCTTCTTGGCCTGCCGGATTATTACGATTACGATCGAAACCAGGGACCTTGCGGCGGTCTTGGTGGTTTAGATATGATGGATTCTAATTGGGGAGATCATAATTGTTTTTCAAAATTTATGCTGGATTGGATTACTCCTACTGTTATCTCATCAGGATCACAGATAAAAGATTTTAACCCCTCAGGCACGTCTGATGACGCTGCCCTGATCATGAAAAATACTGATGGTAATATTTTCAACCAATACTTTATGGTTCAGTACAGAAAAAGGAGTAGTGGGAACGACCCCTCGGACTATCCGACAGATGGCATGCTTATATGGCACGTAGACGCAACTCTAAATGAGCTGGGAAATGATTTCTTGTATGACAATTCTTATACTAGTCATAAGTTATTAGCGTTGGAACAAGCTGATGGCTTGAATGAAATCGAGCAACTTTTAAATGTTAATTCAGGAGATTACTATGTTTCTAACAATACTTTTGGCCTGACTACAAATCCTAACAGTAATGATTATAACAATACTTCTACTGATATTTCCGTGGATAGCTTCACAACACCTGGTACTACAATGGGGGCTAAAATAAGTATAGGGTACAATGTTAGTGGTCGGGTGACAACTAAAGCAGGCTTGTTAGGAGATGTTCAAGGGATTTCCGGAGTAACCATTAATTTTATTAAGGTCAGTGGTTCCGGGACAAATATCCCATCGGCTATCTTAACAGATGAAAATGGTAATTGGTTCCAAACTGGTTGTGAAGGCAATACTGTCTATCGGGTAATACCAATGAAACAGGGGTATACCTTTACACCGGAATACCTTACATTTAGTGATACAACTACAACACTGGATTTTACGGGAGCCACAGCAAATGGTTGTGATTTAAAAGTACTAAGTGTGAGTGCCCCGGAAAGCGGAGCAGCCGGGAGTACAATCAGCATCAGCGACAGTATCCAAAACAGCGGCAATAAAGCAGCAACAGGTTTTTATGTCAAGTACTACCTGTCTGCAGATGAAAACATCGGCACGAGTGACGTTTTGCTGGGGCAGAGATATGTATCCAGTCTGGCGGCAGGAGCAGCAAACAGCGCAACGAAAGCTGTGGTCCTGCCGGCAACGGTAACAAGCGGGACGTATTATGTAGGGGCGATAGCTGATGCGACAAACCTGGTGCCGGAATCAGATGAAAACAACAACAGCGGTTATGACCCGGTTGCCCTAAGCATTTTCTGATACCATGCGAAAGAGCAATCTGAGCGACTAAAGGAAATTTTGTCACAAAGTTATAGGGACCAGCAAAGGTCCCCATATTACTGACTCAGATATTCAATTCTATCGGCTTGAATGACCCCTTTGATAGATTCCGAAAACAAGGCAACAGCCAGAGGATCATTGAGAAAGGCTTTTCATATCAATCCTCCTGCTCAAAATCAGATCTGAATGATTTCACTACATCCTCAGGATTTTCGCAAGTCATTAACTGGGACATTATACATATGCCATGCGCTCCAGCTTTTGATACATCCCTGAAATTGAATTGAGTTATACCGCCAATGGCAAAGACAGGAATGGATACAGAATCACAAACTTGTTTCAGAAAATCAAGACCTCGAGAGGGAACTCCTTTTTTGCAGTCAGTGGGGAAAATATGTCCGGTTATCAGATAGTTGGCGCCCATGTTTTCGGCGAATTTAGCCTCTTCTGCAGAATGAACAGAAACTCCTACTTGAAAAATACTTAAAGCAGTCCGCTGTTTAATAAATAATTCCAGGGGAAGATGAATATTGGAGATTTTTAGTTTTTGAGCAACGTCTATATACGAATTTACTACCAACGGCACATTATACC
>DATMYJ010000314.1:0-2053 GCA_035561015.1 Desulfitobacteriaceae bacterium
ATAAACATTCTTACAGTTTCCGGCAGCAAATAACGGATTGATTTTCCCTGGGCAACACGCTGACGAATAGCTGTCGAGGAAATTGCTAAGGCAGGCACCTCCAGAAGATGAATACGCCCTTCAATTTCCGGATAATCCTGCAAGGACATTTCCAAAAAGTTTTTGGTATCGACACCTGGTCGAACTACACCGATAAACTGGGTTAAGGCAAACAGGTCCTTGGCATAACGCCAACTGAATACTTCTTTCAAAGCATCGGTCCCGGCAATAAAGAAGAGATCTGCGCTCCCCCGGGTTTTATGCAGAAAACGCAAAGTATCAATAGTATATGATGGGCCTTGTCTTTCCAGCTCCAAGTCAGAAACAGCAAAAAAATTATTATCAGCAACGGCATTTTTCACCATCTCATAGCGTCTGACTGCCGGAGTAACTTTCAGGATATCTTTATGCGGCGGGTTACCTGCAGGGATAAAAAGCACTTTGGTGAGGGCAAACTCTGTCCGGGCCATCTCCGCAGCAATCAGATGTCCATAATGTATCGGGTCAAAGGTTCCGCCCATAATGCCTATCCTATACATTGATTTTTCCGCCTTTATAATAAACTTCTGAATTATCTGCTTAATTATCCGTCAGGAAATGTTGTGGCGGATAATACTTCTGCCCTGATTTAGCCTGGATAATTTATCTAAATCTCAAACAAAAATCCTCCCCAGAATTTCCCTTGTCAAGTTTAACCCGAAGGAGGATTGCAGGATTGTTATTAAACTACCGATCACAGAGGGGAATGTAATTACGTCTGGCCGCTACGCTCTTGTATGATGGTCTGATAACCTTCCCGGAATTTACGATCTCTTCGATGCGATGAGCGCTCCAACCTGCTATTCTGGAAATAGCAAAAATGGGGGTGAACATTTCTTCTGGAATCCCCAGCATTCTATAAACGAAACCGGAATAGAAATCAACATTGGCACTCACAGCCTTGTGTAATTTGCCAAACTTTCCCATCACCTGAGGTGCCAGTTCTTCTACTTTTGAATAGAGGTTAAACTCATCTTCCAAACCCTTTTCCTTGGCCAGCTGAGAAACATAATTCTTGAATATTACCGCCCGCGGATCTGATATGGAGTAAACCGCATGGCCTATGCCATAAATCAAGCCTGAGCGGTCGAATGCTTCCTTTCTCAGAATTTTGGCCAGGTAGTCCTCAATTTCTTCGCTGTCACCCCAGTCTTTTACTGTTTGCTTCATTTCTTCAAACATCTTAACAACCTTAATATTGGCTCCGCCGTGTTTTGGCCCTTTTAAAGATCCCAGCGCGGCAGCCATTACAGAGTAAGTGTCCGTACCTGTAGATGTTACGACATGTGTTACAAAGGACGAGTTGTTGCCTCCGCCGTGTTCGGCATGAAGCACCAGGGCAACATCAAGAAGAGTGGCCTCAAGCTTGGTATATTTGCTGTCCGGTCTGAGCATATACAAAATATTTTCCGCTGTGCTTAGCTCCGGTCTGGGAATATGCAGATAGAGACTTTTATTCCCATGGTAATGGGAAAATGCCTGGTAACCATAGACCGCCAGAGACGGAAAACAGGCTATCAGACTTATACATTGTTTCAAAACATTCTTGATTGAAGTATCATCAGCATTATCATCAAAACTATACAAACCCAAAACGTTTCTGGACAAAACATTCATGATATCTTTGCTGGGGGCCTTCAAAATCATATCCCGGGCAAAATCATCAGGCAGCTTTTCATACATGGATAAAAGTATGTCAAAATCATCGAGTGATTTTTTGTTAGGGAGATCCCCAAAAAGCAATAAATAACAGGTTTCTTCAAAACCAAAGCGATCATCAGTTCTGAAACCTTCCACAATATTACGTATATCCATACCCCGATATAATAATCTGCCCGGAACAGGAACTATCTCATTCTCATCAAGAATAAAAGCATGCACTTCCCCGATTTCTGTCAAACCGACAAGTACCCCGGTTCCATCCGGATCACGAAGTCCGCGTTTCACTTTATATTTATTAAACAATTGAGGATCA
>DATMYJ010000315.1:0-4580 GCA_035561015.1 Desulfitobacteriaceae bacterium
GTTAAGATCTTATGAAAAGAAGTAGGAAAGGGACAGGCAATGATTATCGGAACTTTAAAAATCAAACTCTATGCACCTTGGGTACATTCACTTAAAGAGAAGCGCATGACGGTTAAAAGCATATGTACCAAGGTGAGGAATAAATACAATGTTTCGATAGCGGAAGTGGCTGAGCAGGATATTCATCAAACTATTGTATTGGGACTGGCCTTTGTAACTAATGAAAGAAGTCTGACAGACAGCATAATAGATGGCGTGCTGAATTTTATCGAAGCTAATACTGAGGCGGAGATTACCAATATCGAAAGAGAAATATTATAAATTAAAACTCACGATATCTATAGTTGTATAAGCTGTCCTGGAAGTGCTAATATTAAGAAAAAATAGAATATTCTAAATATCCGATGATCTCAAGGCAAAAAATAAGGAGGTACTAACAATGGGAAAGATAGTGAATGGTTATATTCTGCCTCACCCTCCTATAATAGTTCCTGAGGTCGGTCAAGGCAGGGAAGAAGATGCTGCAAAGACAATTTCTGCAGTCAAGAGAGCAGCCAGGGAAATTGCCTGGGATAAACCCACAACAATCATTCTTTCTTCACCACATGCCCCTTCTTTCAGAGATTTTGTCTATATATCTAATCTGGAATTTCTCTCGGGTAATTTCAGGGCATTCGGCTGCCAGACATTGGAGCTGAATTTTGAAAATAACAGGGATCTTTTTACTCTTATTATAAAGCAGGCGGAACTGGCCGGGATTAATGCCGGCGGCTTGAGCAGCAGGATAAAAGAAAAATATGGTATCCTGGATATGTTGGACCATGGAGCGTTGGTGCCGCTATATTTTATCAAAAAAGAACTCCCGAAATTCCGGCTTGTGCATATTTCGACCCCTTTTATGCCGCTTCCTGAAATATATAAATTTGGTAAATGTTTGGGCGAGGCCGTCGCCCTCACGCAAGAAAATGTTGTTTATGTAGCCAGCGGAGATCTGTCCCACAGACTAACAGCCGATGCGCCCAGCGGCTATCATCCAAGAGGACTGGAGTATGACCAGTATCTGATAAGTAAACTGGAGGGTACTGCTGTTGCTGAACTGATCCGGACAGATGAAAATTTTATGGAAATCGCCGGGGAATGTGGTACCCGTTCCTTTATTATGATGCTGGGAGCACTTGACGGGTACAAACTAAAGACAGATGTCTTTTCTTATGAGGGGCCTTTTGGTGTGGGCTATCTGGTTGCAAAAGTAAATGTTCTTGGGAAAGAAGAAGGAAAAGATATCATCAGCGCCTCTAGGCATGATAAGCAAATAGAACCGGCTGAAATGAGAAAAAAGGAAAGCGATTATGTGAGACTGGCCCGGGAAACGCTGGAAGCTTATGTCAAAGAACATAAAAGTTTATCAATGCCCCGCGATCTTTCCCCTGAGTTATTAAATAAGAGAGCAGGCGTCTTTGTTTCCATTAAAAAAAATGGCCAGTTGCGGGGCTGCATTGGTACTATCAGCCCTGTCCAGAAAAATATTGCCGAGGAGATTATGCATAATGCCATAAGTTCCGGGACTGAAGATCCGCGGTTTCAGCCGGTGAAAGAGGATGAGCTGGCTGAACTTGTCTATTCAGTCGATGTCTTGGGAGAACCGGAAAAGATTGATTCGCTTCAGGATCTGGATGTCAAAAGGTACGGTGTGATTGTATCTTCCGGATTATACAGAGGGCTTCTTTTGCCCGACCTGGAAGGTGTGGACACACCACAACAACAGGTTGCTATAGCTCGGCAGAAGGCCGGAATAAGTGATTCTGAAGAATTTAAGCTGGAGAGATTTGAGGTTATTCGTTATAAATAGGGAGAGATTTGCCTTTTGACAGGTTTATTTTTTTAGAAAGGAAGCATAGCATGGAATCTGACACGGAAACTGCGAGTCTTATCTTACAATTCCTTCTGATTGCCTTATTAACCCTGGTCAATGCTTTTTTTGCTGCCGCAGAGATTGCCATTGTATCGATGAATAAAAATAAAATTAGACACCTGGCTGAGGAAGGCGATAAAAAGGCTCTCCTTTTGGATAAATTAATGCGCGAACCTACGAAATTTTTGTCAACAATTCAGGTAGGGATAACATTTGCCGGTTTCTTTTCCAGTGCTTATGCTGCCACAAGTATTTCGGGTGAGTTGGCTTTAGTTTTACAAAAAATAAATTTACCCTACAGTCAGGATTTGGCCTTGATCCTGGTCACGTTGATTTTATCTTATGTTATTCTTGTTTTCGGAGAATTATACCCCAAAAGACTGGCTATGCGCAAAGCGGAGGCCATTGCTCTTTTTGCGGTTAAACCTGTTTTATTTATCATGAAAGCAGCAGTCCCTTTTGTTAAGCTCCTCTCCCTATCCACTAATTTACTCATAAAAATCACCGGTATAGATAGCAGTGACCTGGAAGAGAAAGTATCCAGGGAAGAAATCAGATCCCTGGTTGAAGTGGGTCAGGAACATGGGGCCATTAATGAAACTGAGAAAGAAATGATCGACAGTATTTTTGAATTCGACAATAAATTGGCTAAACAGATCATGACCCCCCGAACTGAGGTCTATTCGATTAACTTGGAAAAACCTTTAAACGAATATTTGGACGAACTACTGGAAGAAAGATATTCCAGGATACCTGTTTTCAAAGGTGACAGTGATAATATTGTGGGTATCCTCAACATGAAAGATTATTTTATGGAAGCGCGTAAAAGCGGTTTTGATAATGTTGACATCGAGAGTATCATCCGTCCGGCATACTTTATTCCGGAAAGAAAGAATATAGATGAATTATTCAAGGAACTTCAAAATTCCAAAAATCACATTGCTATTTTGATTGATGAGTATGGCAGCTTCTCCGGCATAGTTACCATGGAAGATCTGATTGAAGAAGTTATGGGTAAGATCCAGGATGAGTATGATGTTGAAGATGTCGATATTAAAAAAATTGATGACAATACTTATCTGATCAAAGGGATAATTTCGATTGCAGAGTTGAATGATCGGATGTGTCTGAACCTGGATGAGGAGACGGAGGATTATGACACTTTGGGAGGTTTACTGATAACACTGGTGGGTCATATTCCGGTTGAGGGAGAAGAATGTATTGTGGAATATGATGATATTGTTTTTAAGGTTGAGGAAGTTAAAGGAAAACGCATAGAAAAAGTTAAAATCAGCTTAAGAAAACCAGAGAAAGATAAAATGGTACCAATAATGGATAATGAGTGATTTCCTTTTTATGAAGCAGATTAAAAAATAAGGAGGGACAAAAATGAAGAAATGGTTAATTCCGATTGCTGTGGTTGTTATTCTGGCCGTGATGCTGATTTCCGGTTATAATAACCTGGTCCAAAGCTCGGAAACTGTCAACAGCAACTGGAGTCAAGTCCAAAATCAGTTACAGAGAAGGGCTGATTTGATCCCTAACCTGGTGGAGACTGTCAAGGGCTATGCAGCCCAGGAAAAAGATATTTTTACCCAGGTTGCTGAGGACAGAGCAAAATTAGCAGGTGCTGCGACCGTAGGAGATGCAGCTCAGGCCGATCAGGCTTTAACAGGATCTCTGGGAAGATTGTTGGCAATTGCCGAAAATTATCCCCAACTTAAATCAAATGCTAACTTCCAGGCTTTGCAGGATGAACTAGCCGGCACGGAAAACCGGATAGCCGTAGCCCGCATGGATTATAACAACTCTGTTCAGGTGTACAATGCCAAAATCAAGACTTTCCCGACATCGCTTTATGCCGGTTTATTTGGTTTTACACAAAGAGAATATTTCCAAGCGAGTGAGAGTGCCAGTGAAGTCCCGGCAGTCAATTTTCCCCAATAAGGCAGACAGTAAAACGAAGGGACAGATGCTGCATGAAGAGAACAAATATTTTCATCTTGCTGATCTTGTTTCTCACGACAATATCATCTCCGTTAAGGGCAGCGGTTTCTGTCCCTCAACCCTCAAGTCAATTTTACGTCTTGGACCAGGCTAATGTTCTCGATCAAACCACTGCAGATACTATTGTGCAAACTTCTGCTGCCCTGGCTCAAAAGACGAAGGCCCAGATTGTAGTTGTAACTGTGAATAGCCTTGGCGGAGCAGCACCTGAGGACTATGCCCTGGCTATTTTGCGGGAATGGGGGATCGGGGATAAGGTTTTGAATAACGGCCTGCTGATACTCGTTTGCCCGCAGGAAAAGGTTTCCCGGATTGAGGTCGGTTACGGTCTGGAAGGAGCTTTACCCGACGCCAAGACAGGGCAGATTCAGGACGAATATATGATTCCCTATTTTCAAAACAATGATTATAACCAGGGTATTCTTAATGGTTACAGGGCCTTAGTTCAGGAAGTAGCCAAAGAATATCAGGTAACAATAGAGATAAGTGCTCCCCAGGCCCAGTCGGCAGTTTCAGCGGCAACAGCCGCCGCCGGTACTGTACCTTTTTGGCTGATAATCCTTATCGTTTTCCTGTTTATCCTGTTGCTTTATTTGGACCATCGCTTTTTTAACGGTTTTTTACTCGGCCTGATTTTGGGAATGCTCTTTCGGGGCAGAGG